>DATFDC010000579.1:0-8162 GCA_035252415.1 Solirubrobacteraceae bacterium | reverse complement strand
CCCGGCGGGCGTCGCGGCCGAGCTGGCTGCCGCGCTCGGAGCCGACGTTCCCAGCCAGCTGCGACCTGGACTGTTCCTCGGCACCGGCGCCGGCGAGGTCGTGGAGCCCCGCGAGCGGTTGCCCGAGCACGCGTTCGTGATCGTCCCGCACGACTTCGGGCTGTCCACCGCGGAGGTCTACCGGGAGGCCGATCGGCTGGGTCTGCCACGGGATGCGTCCGATCTGGCGGCCCGGCATGCGGAAGTCCGGGCCGCGGGCTGGCCGCCGCTCGTCAATGACCTAGAGCCAGCCGCGTTGTCGCTGCGGCCAGAAATCAACCGCGCGCTCGACGCGGTGCGGGGCGCCGGGGCCGACCACGCGATGGTCTCGGGCTCTGGACCTACTGTCTTCGGGCTGTTCACCGGCCCAGATGCCCCAGCCCGGGCAGGCGACGCCGCTGCGCGCCTGGCCGACCGTTACTCTGGCGCGACCTCGGCGACTCCGGTCAGCGAGGAGTTCGGGCGCCCGCGCGGAAGCTAACCGCGGGCGTTCCGTCACAATTCCCACAAGGCACGTGAGCAACCAATCCATCACCTATCTGGTCGGAGCATGTGCAGCCGTGTTCGGCCTGGCCGCGTTCTGCACGCTGGTCGTCGTTCCCGCGGTCACCGCGTACCGGCGGACGGTCGACCGGCTGGCCGCGGTGGTTCTGTCGCTGTACGTACTAGCCGCGCTTGTGGGAGTCGGCGTGCTGCTCGGCGCGCTGATCGTGGTCGAGTGGCCGCGGCTGTTCTGAGAGGCCGCGCCGGGATCCCCGGGTTTGGCTGACCGGGCCAAGGAGCACGCGGCGCCCGCTGCGCCGAACCTGGCCGCGCTCGCCGCGATCACCGACGCGGTCGAGGATGGCGCCGGGCTGCCCGCGGTGCTGCGCGCCGCCGCCCGCGCGCTCGATACCAGCCTGATCCTGATCGACCGCTCGGCCACCGTCCTGGCCGTCGCCGCGCGCAGCCCGGCGGACGAACGCTCGTTGATGCGCGACGGCGACGATGTCACGACGATCGATCTGAAGGTGGCCGACGCCACGGTGGGGAAGCTCCGGATGCGGGCCGGCGATCGTCCCGCCGACACCTCGCTGCTGCGGCTGGTCAGCACGCTGATCGCCTCCGAGGTCGAGCGGGTGCGCGCCCCCGAGCTCGCCTCAGAGGAAGCCGCCACCGTGTTTCAGCGCGCGGTCCTGTCAGGCAAGGTCGAGGGTCGCGAGCAGCTGATCGCCCAGGGCAAGGAGCTCGGCACCGATCTCGGTCCGGGCGCCAGCGTGGTGATCATCCGCGCCCATCCGCGCAGTCCGACCGAGGAAGACTGGCGCCGGCGGATGCTCGCCTTGGTCGGGCGCGGGGCCAGGTCGCTCGCGCCCGGCGCGCTCGCCGCCCCGACCACCGACGACACCGGGGGGGAGATCGCCGTGCTCCTCCCCGACGGCGATGGTGAGGTCGGCCGCCGGGCCGCCTCGGCGATCCTGCGCGAGCTCGAGTCCGGCCTGCCGGGATTCGCCTTCGCGATCGGGCGCAGCCGCCGCGTGGAGGATCCGCTCGAGCTCCAGCGCGCCCGCAACGAGGCGCTGCTGGCCGCCAACGTGGTCGAGGGCGAGCCCGAGCGGACCGAACTCGGCTACGAGGACACCGGCACCTACCAGCTGCTGCTGCCCCACATGAACGACCCCGTCGAGCTGCGGCGCTTCTATGACGAGACCGTTCGCCCTCTGGTCGCCTACGACGAGCAATACGAGACCGACCTGCTCGGCACCCTTTCCACCTTCCTCGAGTGCGACGCCAACGTGAACGCCACCGCGTCGCGTCTGATCACCCACCGTCACACGGTCCGCTACCGGTTCGAGCGCGTGCGCGAGTTGACCGGCCTGAACGTGTCCTCCACCGACGGCTGCGAGAAGCTCTCGCTCGGCCTCAAGGCGATGCGGGTCATGGGAATCGCGCCACCGCGCGGTCCCGCCCACGAGCGCGGGGCCGAGGGCGGACGGGTGCCGCGGTAGTGGGCACGTCCGGGTGCCGTCGGACTCGCGGATGGGTCCACTAGTGTGCCGCCGATGAACGGGCAGCCGGCTGTGCTGATCATGGCCCGCGCGCCCCGCGCCGGCGAGGTTCGGCGCGCGCTCGAGCCGCTGCTCGGCCGCGAGGGATGCCGCGAGCTCCAGGCCAAGCTCATCGCCCGCGCGGCTGCCTGGGCGCGCAAGGTTGGAGCGGGGCCACCGCACATCGCGCACGACCCGCCCGATTCGGGAAGCGAGCTGCGCCGGCTGGTCGGCGGCGATGCGGTCGTGTTCCCGCAAAACGGCGAGGGGATCACCGGCCGCCTGGCCGACGCCTCCGCCCGCGTGCTGGCCCGGAGCGGCGGGCCGCTCTTGATCGTGTGGCCCGACCTGCCGCGCTTTCGCGTCGCCCATGCCACCGGGGCCCTCGAGGATCTCAGCTCGGGCTGCGACGTGGTCCTCGGGCCGGCCATCGACGGCGGGCTCTACCTCGTGGGCATCGCCCGGCCCCTCCCGGAGTTGTTCGCCCTGCCCGAGCAGGCCTGGCGCGGCGACGTGATGTCGGTGGCGCTGACCGCGATTCGTGATGTGGGGTTCGAGGTGGGGATCCTGCGCGCCGAGCGCGCGCTGCACCGGCCGGCCGACGTGCGCGCGGCGCTGGCCGATCCGCTGCTCCCCGAGGACGTCGCGACGATCCTCCGCCGGCAGCACTGAGCCTCGGTCATCCGTCGAGTTCCCGGCCGGTGGGCTAAATCCAGCCCTGCGCGCCTGCCGACATCTTCGTGACGCGCGCGCTCGAGCGCGCGCCGGGGCCGTCCGACAATGTCACGCTCTTTCTCCACCCCGTCGCGTCAAGTCGCCAACAGTGGTTGGCGGGAGCGCGGGATTCTCAAGGGGGACCGGCTTGCGGTCGATCCAGCGGGCGTGGCGAGACGACTCATAGACCGCGGGCGCGCACAGCACGGCTTCACGCTGATCGAGGTGCTGATGAGCGCACTGATCGTCACGCTGATCGCCGGCGCCGTGGCCGGCGGGCTGATGGCCAACGTGAAGGCCACCGGCGACCAGCACCGCCGGACCGAGGCCCAGGCCCTGGCCGAGCAGGATCAGGAGCGCCTCAAGGGGCTCTCAGCCCAGCAGCTCAACAACCTGAGCCAGACCTACACGAGCACCCAGGACAACTACCAGTTCACGGTCGCCTCGCGGGCCTGGTATCTGAACAGCACCACCGGCGCGAGCTGCTCGAGCTCCGGCGGAGCCGGCGCCACGTACTTCAAGACGATCTCGACCGTCACCTGGACCGATCCCTCGGGGACGGCCCAGACGCTGGCCACCGACGAGAGCGTGATCACGCCTCCGGCCGGCGGCAGCATCCTCGCCCAGTTCCACGATCAGACCACGGCGCCGCTGTCCGGCGTGGCCGTGTCGGCCACCGGCCCCGAGTCCGATGCCGCGACCAGCGACGGGAACGGCTGCACGATCTTCACCGGCCTCGATAGCGGCGACTACAACATGACCTTCACCGACAGCGGCTACGTCGATCCGAACGGGAACGCTTCGCCGCTGAGCGACACGGCGACGGTGGCGAGCACCGGCATCGCCACGCCGAGCCGCGGCAACCCGATCGAGATGGGCCTCGGTGGCGGAATCACCGGGAGCTTCAAGACCGTCGCGAACAACAGCTCCGGCGTACAGACCACGTTCTCCGCCCAGGCCGACGGCCTCTCCTGGTACGGCAGCGGCGGCGGCTACTCGATGTCCGACTTCCGCAACAACGATCCGTCCGGCTCGAACCTCTACAGCTCGCTCCCGACCACGACGGTGGCCAACGACAACGTGTGGAATGCGACCGCGGGTGGGCTGTTCCCGTTCGCCTCGCTGAACCCGACCAGCTACGCCAACAACTACCAAGTGTGGGCGGGCACGTGCCGCGCCGAGCAGCCGCCGGCCGGACAGGATGCCTTCACGGTGACTCCAGGGTCGTCCCAGCCGACTGCGTCGGTCTATGAGCCGGCCCTCTATCTCACGACCACTCGCGGCGGATCGTCCCAGGTGCCCACCGACGTGAAGATCACCTTCACGGCCGCCTCGGGTTCCTCCTGCTCGGACACGTGGTCGTGGTCGTCTTCACAGGGTGCGCCGAACGCCGGGCCGAGCAACTCGTATGTCTTTGGGCTGCCGTACGCCAGCAGCCAGACCTCGGGCGTGAACTCCAGCAGTTCCGGCCTGACCGGCTCGATCACCGTGTGCGCCGACTACAAGACCGGTGGCCGGTATTACACGGCCCCCACCACCGCGCCCTTCACCGACGACAACTTCACCACTCCGATCTCTCTGTCGTTGACGCTGCCGACGACGAGGTCCGTTAGCGGTTGCTGAACATGCGCCGGCTCCTCCAAATCGCCCGCCACCGCCTGGCCGATCAGCGCGGGTTCACGCTGGTCGAGTTGCTGGCCACGATGGTTGCCGGGGTGGTCGTGATGCTCGCCATCGGCACGATCATGGACATCACCCTCCGGGAGACGACGCGCTCGTTCACGCTCGTCGACGCCACCAACCGCACCCGGCCGATCTTCGAGCAGCTCGAGAACAACCTCCACTCTGCCTGCTTCGCCGACGAGGAGACCCCGATCCAAGTTGGCAGCAACGCGAACACGCTGATCTTCATGAGCTCGTACGGGAACGCCGCTACGCCCACCACGGTGTGGCACCAGGTCACCTACAGCCCGGCCCCCGCGTCGACGCTCACCGACACCACGTATTCGACGACGAACTCGATCGTGAACGGCATCCCGACCTGGTCGCGGGGCGCGCAGCAGAGCAGCAGGACGCTGCTCACGAATGTGCGCCAGACGGGAACGACGCCCGTCTTCCAGTACTTCGCCTACGAGACCGCGCCCGGCACGGATGCGGCCGGCAACCAGTACGAGATCCTTCCGGATGGCACCGCTCCGGTGCCCGGAACCAGTACCACGGTCACCGACCCGCTCGCGCCCGGGGGCTCCCTCACCTCAGCGCAGGCATCCACGGCCGCCGAGGTGCTGATCACGCTGACCGTCGGGCCGTCCGGGCACTCCAACGAAAACACCAACCTCGCGAACGTCGGCCAGTCGGTCACCGACTCGATCACGTTCCGCTTCACCCCGGCCGCCAACCATGAGGGCGACGGCGCGAGCTTCTCACCATGCGACTGATCGCCACTCCCACGCTGAAAGCGGCCCGCTGGGCCCGTCATCGCCTATCAGCCGAGCACGGCTTCACGATGGTGATGGCGCTCGGTGTCCTGCTCGTGACGAGCCTCCTCCTCACCGCGGTCTTCTTCGCGCTCCAGGGCGAGATCCAGTCGGGCACGACCGATCTCGCGACCAAGCGCGCCTACTCCGCTGCCACGGCCGGCGTGAACGCCTACCTGTACCAGCTCAACCAGAACCCGAACTACTGGAACACCTGCTCGAACGACATCCAGAGCACTCCGGTCAGCGTCCCCGGCTCATCCGACGGCGGCGCTTACACCTACGCCCCGATCTACGCCAACGGCAACACGAGTTGCACCGGCAACGTGATCAACTCGCTGATCGACAACACCACCGGAACCATCCGCATGCTGTTCACCGGCACCGCGGGAACCCGGCCCGTGGTCACCCGCGCGATCGTGGTGAGCTTCCGGATGAACAGCCCCCTCGACTTCCTGTGGTACACCCACTTCGAGTCGGTCGATGACGGGATCCCGGGCTACAGCGACTGCGGTGTGTTCTATCGAAACAACCGGGACCCGAACTGCAACATCGTGTGGGTGTCGGCTGACGTCATGAACGGACCGGCGTACACCGACGACCAGTACCTGATCAACACGAGCGCGTCTCCCACGTTCGGCCGCTACGCCAACGACAAGATCGAGAGCTCTGCGCCCGGGACTCAACAGAAGGACGTTTGCTCGGGTAGCAACTGCCAGAACGCGAACTTCGTCGGGAACCGCATCGAAAACGCGAAGCCGATTCCGACGCCGTCGGACAACTCCGAGCTGCTGACCGACGCACAGAACTACGGGAAGGTATTCACCGGAACCACCAACATCTCGCTGGACGGGTTGACCAATAAGGCCACCGTCGTCAGCTGCACATCGCAGACCAGTTGCACGACTGCAACGACCGTCGACCTGACTCAATACCCGATCCTCTACGTCAGCAATGCGCCGGGCTGCACACCTCCGGCATATTCGCCGTTCAACGTGAGCTATCCGATGAATACGTCCGGCGGCTACCCAGCCAACACCTACCACGCGGGCTGCGCCGGTGACGTGTACGTGTCCGGCAGCTACAACACCCCGCTGACGATCGGCGCGGCGAACAATGTGGTGATCAGCGGCAACCTGACCACGAGCGCCGACGGGTCGGGCAATCCCACCGGCAGCGCCACCCTAGGTCTGGTCGCCAACGAGTTCGTGCGCGTCATGCACGGCTGCACCAGCAACCAGCTCACCAACCCCACGATCGACGCAGCGATCCTCGCGCTGAACCACTCGTTCATCGTCGACAACTACAACTGCGGCGGCTCGAGCGGCAACCTCACCGTCCACGGCGCGATCGCCCAGTACTTCCGCGGCCCGGTGGGCCAGGTCGGTTCCGGCGGCGGCGTGGCCAACGGCTACGCCAAGAACTACAACTACGACGACCGCCTCGCGAACATCCTCCCGCCATACCTGTTCGACAGCTCGAACTCGGGCTGGCACATCTCACGCGAGACGTTGTGCGTGGTCGGGAGCACGGCCACGGCGACCGGCTGCCAGGCACCGGGTTAGTCCACGGCTGGCCGCCGACTGCAACGGTCGGCCGCGTTCGCCTTGTGCCTCGCCCGGGTTGTCTCGAGCGCCGGCGATGACCATATCCGCTTGTCGCGAGCGCGGGCCATGTCCATTCCTGCTTGTCGCGAGCGGTGGTCATATCCATTCCCGCTTGCCTCGAGCGTCGGCCGTGTCCACCCACGCTTGGCTCGAGCGCCGGCCATCTCCCCGATGCGCATCGACCGGGCTTGGACGGCTGATCAGCTAACTTGGTCGAGGCGCCCCGCTGATTTACTGGGGAGTGGTGTAATGGCAGCACTAGGGTCTTTGGAACCCTCGGTCCCGGTCCGAGTCCGGGCTCCCCAGCCTCTCCGATCGGCTCGAAAGCGCTGCAAGCACGGAGCTTTTCCGTCCGAGTGGCATGCGAACGTATGTTCCCGTGTCACGCACGTCACCATTTTCGGAGGCCGACGCTCGGTCGGCGATCGCCCGGTCGATCTGTTGGGCAGATGCTCTGCGCGCGCTCGGCTATCAGGTGAAAGGCGCGAACTACCGGACGCTGCAGAAGTGGGCCAGACGGTGGGATATCTCGACCGATCATTTCGATCCGCACGTCGGCCGAAAGCGGGCGGGTAAGACGCAGGAGATCCCTCTTTCGGACGTGCTCGTCGAGGGGTCGACGTACAACCGGTACAACCTCAAGCACCGCTTGCTGACGAACGGCCTCCTAAGCCCCTGCTGCGAGATGTGCGGGCAGGGCGAGATCTGGCGCGGTCATCGGATGTCGCTCATCCTCGACCACATCAACGGGGTCTCGAACGACAATCGGATCGAGAACCTGCGAATGGTGTGCGCCAACTGTGCAGCCACACTGGATACGCACTGCGGTCGGAACCTACCTCGTGAGCGGGTCTGCCCGGGATGCGGTGAATCGTTTGTGCCCCGGACCATCCGTCACCGTCATTGCTCCGAGAAATGCTGGGGCGTCGTGGCCGCGGCGGCCCTGCGAGGAGTGCCGCAGCCGGCGAGGCGCAAGGTGGAGCGGCCCTCGTACGACCAGCTGATGGCTGACGTCAATTCAATGAGCCTCCTGGCAGTCGGGCGGAAGTACGGGGTGTCCGACAACGCGGTGCGGAAGTGGATCCGCTGGTACGAGTACGAGCACGAGCGCAGCGGAGGTCGCGACGAAGGGAGGGTCGGCGAGGACGCCGCTTGAGCCTGCGGTCGGGCGGGCAAAGCGGCTCATTGAATCGACAGCGAATTGGCTCTTATCAGTGGGCCGCTCCGGCCCTACCTTGGGCAGCGTCAAATCCCCAAGGAGGAGCCATGAACCCCGAGGTCACATACCAGACGAGCAT
>DATFDC010000578.1:0-5042 GCA_035252415.1 Solirubrobacteraceae bacterium | reverse complement strand
ACGCGCGGAGCTTCGAGGCGCTGATCCGCGAGCTCGAGCGCGACGTGCTGCCCTACATGAGCCGCTGCGATCACCCCGGCTACTTCGCGTTCATCCCGGCCTGCGGGACGTTCCCGGCCGCGCTCGGCGACTTCATCGCCAGCGCGCTGAACATCTACGCCGGCTCGTGGATGGAGGCGGCCGGACCGAGCCGGCTCGAGCTGCTCGTGCTCGAGGCGTTCAAGCAATGGATCGGGTATCCCGAGCAGGCATCCGGCGTGCTGGTCAGCGGAGGATCGGCGGCGAACATGACCGCGCTGGCCTGCGCCCGCGAGGCCCTCGCGCGCAACGCCGCCACGGCGGCCGAATCCGAGCAGGCCGTGGCGTACGTCTCCGACCAGGCGCATTCCTCGATCGCGCGGGCGGCGCGAGCGCTCGGCATGCGCCCGAGCCAGCTGCGCGTGCTGCCGACCGATTCCCGGCACCGGATGCGGCTCGATGCCCTGGCCGGGGCGATCGCCGCGGATGTCAGCCGGGGGCGGACGCCGTTCTTCGTCGCGGCCTCGGCGGGGTCCACGAATACCGGAGCGATCGATCCGCTCCCCGGGATTGCCGCGATCTGCCAGGAGGCGGGCGCGTGGCTGCACATCGACGCGGCATACGGCGGGTTTGCCGCACTGACCGACCGCGGCGCCGGTTGGCTGGCCGGCCTGGAGCTGGCCGACTCGGTCACGCTTGACCCGCACAAGTGGCTGTATCAGCCGTTCGAGTGCGGGTGCGTGCTGGTGCGCGACGGCGAGCGCCTGCGCGCCGCGTTCGAGGTGGTTCCCGACTACCTCAAGGACGCCGCGGCCCATGCCGGGGAAGTCAACTTCTCCGACCTCGGGTTCCAGCTCACACGCAGCTCGCGGGCCTTGAAAGTGTGGCTGTCGCTCAGCTATTTCGGCGTCGACGCGTTCCGGGCCGCGATCGACCGCTCCCTCGATCTCGCCGTGCACGCCGAGCGGCTGATCGGGCAGCACCCCGAACTCGAATTGCTCTCGCCCGCGCAGTTGGGGATCGTCTGCTTCCGGCGCCGCTTCGCCGGCACTGCGGACGCGGAGTGGGAGTCGGCCCGGCTGAACGCGGCGCTGGTCGGGCGCTTCGAGCAGAGCGGTCTCGGCCTGGTCTCCTCGACCACGCTGGACGGGCGCTACGCGATCCGGCTGTGCATCCTCAACCACACGACGACCGAGGCCGACGTGGAGCGGACGATCGACTGGTTCGCGAGCTCGCCGGTGCCGTCCCTGTCGGATCCCTCGGCCCAGATCGCGCTGTCGGTCGAGGACCGTGGCTCAACTGTGACCGACGGCTGGAACGTCGGAGAGGCGTTCCGGGTGCAGGACATCGCCGAGGTGCCGCTGCTCGCCGATCTGCCGCCCGATCAGGCGGCGCGAGCGGCTCGCTGGAGCCGCGAGGTTCGCGTCGCGGCCGGGGAGACGGTGGTCGAGCGCTGGGACGCCGCGCGCGAGTTCTACGTGATCATCGACGGGGAGGCCGAGGTGTTCATCGACGGCGAGTACGTGCGCCACCTGCGACGGGGCGACTTCTTCGGCGAGGTGGCGGCACTCGACTGGGGCTCGGGCTTCGGCTACGTGCGCACCGCGACCGTGGTGGCCGCCTCGGACCTGCGACTGCTCGTGCTCGCGCCCGACCGGCTCGGTGTCCTGATCCACACCTGCCCGGCGCTCGGCGACAAGCTCCGGGCCGCGGCCCGCGAACGGATGCGCAGAATATGACCCCGTGAGTGCGTCGGAGACCCAGAAGGCCACCGCGCGGGCGCTCGGGATGGCGATGCCGGCCGAATGGGCCGAGCACGAGCTGACCCTGATGGCCTGGCCGGCGCGCCTGGAGTTGTGGGGCGAGGGCCTGGCCGAGGCCAAGGCCGAGTACGCCGCGGTAGCGCGGGCGATCGCCGCGTTCGAACCCGTGTTGATGGTGGCGCCCGAGGGCAGCGCGCCGGAGGTCCGGGATGCTTGTGGATCCGGCATCCGCGCGATCGAGTTGCCGATCGACGACTCCTGGATGCGCGACAGCGGGCCGATCTTCGTCACCGGCCCGGACGGGCGGCGGGCCGGAGTCGACTTCCGGTTCAACGGCTGGGGCGAGAAGTTCGCGCCCTACGACCGCGACGACGCGATGAACGAGCCGCTGCTCGCCCATCTGGGCATCGACCGGCTTCCCGCCGACCTCGTGCTGGAGGGCGGCTCGATCTCGGTCGACGGGGAGGGCACGCTGATCGCCACCGAGCAGTGCCTGCTGCACCCTAGCCGCAACCCGCAACTGACCCAAACGGACATCGAGGAGCGCCTACGCGAGACGCTCGGCATCGAGACGGTGATCTGGATCGGCAACGGATTGCTCGAGGATCACGACACCGACGGGCACGTCGACAACGTGGCCCAGTTCGTGGCCCCGGGCGTGGTGCTGGCCCAGACCGTCGACGATCCATCGGACCCCAACCACGAGCCGATGGCCGAGAACGCCGAGCGCCTGCGAGCCGCGCGCGACGCGCGGGGGCGGCCGCTTGAGGTGATCGAGATCGGCGTGCTGCCCCGGACCACGGTGCGCGGCGAGCCGGGAGTGGTCCCGTACGTCAACCTGTATGTGGCCAACGGCGTGGTCGTGGTGCCGACGTGCGGGGACGACCCGGACCGCGACGTCGAGGTGCTGGCCAGGCTCGGGACCGTGTACGCGGGGCGCGAGGTCGTCGGCGTGCCGGGGCGCACGCTGGCCGAGGGCGGTGGTGGGGTGCACTGCATCACCCAGCAGGTTCCGGCCACGACATAGACTCGCCACCGTGGAGCTGATCACGAACCTGAGTCCCCCCGACTCGCCGGCGCGGGTCAACCCGCCCGAGCGCGAGCCGCTGCGGGTCGGCTTGGTCCAGCACCGCTGGCACCCGGACCCGGACGAGCACCGCGCGGCGCTGGCCGAGGGGATCCGGATGGCCGCGAACGAGGGAGCGCGCCTGGTGTGCCTCCAGGAGCTGACGCTCTCGCCGTACTTCGCGGTGACCGACGACGCGCTGTCCGACGCCGCGGCGATGGCCGAGGGCATCCCGAACGGGCGCACCACCCGGTTCGCCGCCGAGTTGGCCGCCGAGACCGGGGCCTACGTGCACGCCTCCTTGTACGAACGCGCCGGCGATCGGGAACTCGGCTTCAACACGGCGATCTGCGTGGCGCCCTCCGGGGAGGTCGTGGCGCGGACGCGCAAGCAGCACATCCCGGTGACCGCCGGCTATTACGAGGACCACTACTTCCGCCCGGGCGACTCGGGCTACCCCGTGGTGGAACTGGCCGGCGGGCACTTCGGCTTCCCGACCTGCTGGGACCAGTGGTTCCCCGAGCTGGCCCGCGCCTATTCCCTGGGCGGCGCCGAGGTCATCGTGTATCCCACCGCGATCGGATCGGAGCCCGACCACCCGCAGTTCGACACCGAGCCGCTGTGGGAGCGGGTGATCACCGCCAACGGGATCGCCAACGGCACGTTCATGGTCGCGGTCAACCGGATCGGCGACGAGCCCCCGCTGCACTTCTACGGCTCGTCGTTCATCTCCGATCCGTACGGGCGGATCCTGGTCCAGGCGCCTCGCGACCGCCCGGCCGTCCTCGTCGCCGACCTCGATCTCGACCAGCGCCGCGACTGGCTCGAGCTGTTCCCGTTCCTGACCACGCGCCGGCCCGGCGAGTACGCGCCGCTCGTGGCCGAGCGGGCCCCCGCCCCGACCTCATAGCCCCGTAGGGGGCCTCAAGGCCGGGGCCGGAGCTCCGATCACGGTGAGCGATGGCTCACCGTTCGTTTGTCTGGGCGCTCACGCTGAGCGCCGTCCTGCTTGGCCTCGTCCTTGCCCCGGCGCGCTCACACGCGGCGGCCTATCTACCGCCCGCGGGCAAGCTGTATGCCGGGATCACCGCCGGCGACCCGGCCACCTACGAGCAGCAGACCCACACGCACGCGGCGATCTTCCAGGAGTTCATCACGTGGGGCGGCGGGATCAACTGGGCCCTCGCGCCCGCCGATCAGAATCGCTCGCGGGCGATGCTGGCAATCCAGACCATCACCCCTTCCGGCGGTGAGGTCATCTCGCCCGGGGCAATCGCGCGGGGGCGTGCGGACGGCTGGATCGAGTGGCTCGGCGGGCAGTTGGCGCAGCGAGGAGCGCCCGTCTACGTGCGGCTGTTTGCCGAGATGGACGCCTACTGGAATCCGTATAGCGCCTACAACGAGAACGGCACGTTCCGCGGATCCGCGCATTCCACGCAGGCGTTCCGCCAGGCTTGGAGGCGAATCACGCTGATCCTGCGCGGGGGATCGGTGAGCGCCATCGACGCCAGGCTCCACGCGCTGCGGATGCCGCCGATCCCCGCGGCGGCGAGCACCCTGCCGCGTGCGCCCGTCGCGATGCTGTGGGTGCCGCAGGTGTGGGGCGCGCCGGACACGCCCCAGAACGCTCCGCGCGCGTACTACCCGGGCAACCAGTACGTGGACTGGGTCGGCACCGATTTCTACTCGCCGTTTCCGAACTGGCGAGGACTCGACGCGTTCTTCGACGAGTTCCCCGGCAAGCCGTTCGTGTTCGGCGAATGGGCCGTGTACGGCGCCGATACGCCGCGCTTCGTCAACCAACTGTTCGGCTGGATCCGCTCACACCCCCGAGTGCGGATCCTCATGTACAACCAGGGCTACAAGCCCGCCGGCAAGCTCGCGCTCGCCCGCTACCCCGCGTCGGCGCGGACCATCGCCCGGCACCTGCGCAACCCGCTGTTCGCGCCGTTCACGCCCGAGTGGAAGGCGCCGGTGAGCTGACCTCGCTCAGCTCCGCCAGCTCGGCGTCGGTCAGCTCGAGCGTGGCTCCGGGCAGGATCTCGGACAGCTGCTGGGGGTTGCGCGCGCTGGCGATCGGGGCGAGCACGCCCGGCTGGGCGCGGACCCAGGCCAGCGCCACCGCCGCGACCGTGGTCCCGTGGGAATCGGCGACCCGGTCGAGCGCCTCGAGCACCGCGACCGCCTGGGGATCC
>DATFDC010000577.1:0-2223 GCA_035252415.1 Solirubrobacteraceae bacterium | reverse complement strand
GCCGGCGTGCGGCACGGCGCCGGCTGGGCCTGCTGGCGCTTGGGGTGGGCGTGCTGGCCGTGACCATCGTGGTGCTGCTCTCGCTGCCGCTCGTGCGCAAGGCGGTCAACGAGCTGTCGCTGCCGCTGCGGTACCCCGAGGTGATCCGCCAGCAGGCGGCCGAGAAGCACCTCGATCCGGCCCTGGTCGCCGCCGTGATCTACGCCGAGACCAAGTTCGAGGCGCGCGACTCGGCCGTCGGCGCGGTCGGCCTCATGCAGGTCATGCCCCAGACGGCCACGTTCCTGGCCCACCGCTCCGGAGCCACCACGTTCACGACCGCCGACCTGGCGAACCCCCAGGTCAACATCGCCTACGGCAGCTACTACCTGCGCTACCTGCTCGACGAGTACCACCAGAACCTGTCGCTTGCCCTGGCCGCCTACAACGGTGGCGAGTCCAATGTGGACCGCTGGGTGGCCGACGCGCACGCGGACGGGCGGTCGTTGACCGTGGCCGACATCCCGTTCCCGGAGACCCGGGCCTACGTGGAGCGGGTGCTGCACGCCCAGGGCCAATACCGGCACACGTACGCCAGCCAGTTGTACGGCTAAGGCGGCCCGGCTGGGAGGCAACCGGCTCTGGCCGCCCTTGGGTCGCGGGTTGTGCGGTGCGCGGAGTTACTGCGCCCGAGTGCGGCCAGACCCGCTCCGCCTCCCGCCTAAACAGCCCCGAAGCCCTGAACCCGTCCTGCCGACCGCGAGGTTTCCGCCACTCGGCCCCCTTCCGGTGGTGAATGGCCGTTCACTCGCGTGTGGCGCGAGTGTTCTGCCACTGGGCGCCACGCCGGCGGTGAATGGCAGTTCACTCGCGGTCACGAATTGACCGCGATTCGCACCACCATTCGCGGCCGTCGCCACCGCTACGCTAGACCACGTGCCTCAGTTCGAACTCGACGCCGCTTACAGCCCGACCGCCGACCAGCCGGCGGCGATCGCCGGGCTGGCCGAGGGCATCCTGGCCGGCGAGCCGAAGCTGACGCTGCTCGGCGCCACGGGCACCGGCAAGACCATGACGATGGCCGCCACGATCGAGGCGGTGCAGAAGCCGGCGCTGGTCATCGCGCACAACAAGACGCTGGCCGCCCAGCTGTGCAACGAGTTCCGCACGTACTTCCCGCGCAACGCGGTCGAGTACTTCGTCTCCTACTACGACTACTACCAGCCCGAGGCCTACGTCCCCAGCAAGGACCTCTACATCGAGAAGGACTCGGCGATCAATCAGGAGATCGACCGGCTGCGCCACTCGGCGACGGCGGCGCTGTTCGCCCGGCGCGATGTGGTGATCGTGGCCAGCGTGTCGTGCATCTACGGCCTGGGCTCGCCGCAGACCTACGACGAGAACCTGCAGACGCTGCGCAAGGGCGAGATGATCGACCGCGACGGGCTGCTGCGCAAGCTGGTCTCGATCCAGTACACGCGCAACGACACCGCGCTGGCCCGCGGGAACTTCCGGGTCCGCGGCGAGACCCTGGAGATCTTCCCCGCCTACGCCGAGACCGCGTACCGGATCGTGTTGTTCGGCGACGAGGTCGAGCACCTACAGGAGTTCGATCCGCTGACCGGCGAGGTGCTACAGGACGACATCGAGCACGTCGGGATCTGGCCCGCGTCGCACTACAACGTCCGCGAGGGCATGATCGAGGACGCGGTGGCCGAGATCGGCCGTGAGCTCAACGAGCGCTGCGCCGAGCTCGAGGCCCAGGGCAAGCTGCTCGAGTCGCATCGCCTGCGCCAGCGCACGCAGTACGACATGGAGATGCTCCGCGAGCTCGGCTTCTGCAGCGGGATCGAGAACTACTCGCGGATCCTCGACGGCCGCGCGCCCGGCTCGCGCCCCTACTGCCTGCTCGACTACTTCCCTGACGACTTCGTGTGCTTCATCGACGAGTCCCACCAGACCGTGCCGCAGATTGGCGGCATGTACGAGGGCGACCGGTCCCGGAAGCAGACGCTGGTCGATTACGGGTTCCGCCTGCCCAGCGCGATGGACAACCGGCCCCAGACCTTCCAGGAGTTCCTCTCGATCACGCCGCAGATGGTGTTCGTGTCGGCCACGCCCGGCGAGTACGAGCGCACGAACTCGCGGCGGATCGTCGAGCAGATCGTCCGCCCGACCGGCATCGTCGATCCGGAGGTCGAGGTGCGCGAGACGCGCAACCAGATCGACGACCTGATGAACGAG
>DATFDC010000576.1:0-3302 GCA_035252415.1 Solirubrobacteraceae bacterium | reverse complement strand
GCTGCGAGCCTGCGGAAACGGATGGCATCGCTCATCCTGGCCTCTCCTCCTCGTGCAGCCTATTCGCCGGCGCTGCCTGCGGCCAAACGCGGTCCACAGGGGGCAGCGCGGCGCCGATGTTAACACGATTGTCAACGATCTTGTGCTCCGTTTGGGGCCGTATTCACCGGTGGAATGGAGGCCGTGCACGGACCGTCAACTTCGGCGTATTCCCCTAACTGAACATCAATGTGGAGGGCTGTCTCCGTACAGTGCGCGGAGGCCGGGAATCAGGTAGGCGGGCAGGTTATTCTCGCCTCCGAGGCCGTCGAGCCAGCCGGCATCATCGGCCACTGTGAGTGCGTCGAGCGCGATCGGCGAGAGCATCGCGGACAGCGGCTGTTCCGGGGCGCTCGCCGCCGCGTGGTCCCGAGGGCCGGTGATCGCCCCGTCGAGAGGAAGGTGGGGACGCTGGGTGAAGTCGGTGTGCTCGAACTCGTCGAGGGCGAGGCGGGGATGCCCGGCGTGCACGTCCGGCGCCGCGGCGAGCGGCTCGACTCCGGCGCGTCGTGGCGGGGCCGCCTCCTGCTCGAGCCGGACCGTCTTCAGGTTCGCCAACGCGTCGGTCAGCTTCGCTTTGGCGTCGGCAAAACGCAGAGCGGCGACGTCCGGGTCCCCGGTGGATTGCGTGAGGTACAGCACGCGCTGCTCGCCGCCGACGCTCAGGGTCTCCGTCCCCGGACCGTCGGCAGCCATCAGCGCCGGGGTGCCGTAGCGCGGCGTGCCGTTGATCGCGACAAGCTGGACGGTGCGCTCGTCGCCTATGAACAGCGGGCTGACCGGCGTGTTGTCATCCTGGCCGGCGACCACGACGAGATCAGCGCGCTTGCCGGGTTCGAGCGAGCCGAGTTGGTTGTCCCAGCCGAGAATGTCGGCCGCGCCGAGCGTGGCCATGCGGACGAGCTGCTCGTCGGTGAACGGATTGCCGTTGCTCTGGTTGTACACGCGGGCGACCTTGAGCTCTCCGAACAGGCTCTTGCTACCGCTCGGCGACCAGTCCGAGCCGAGTCCGATCTTGAACGGGGTGGCGGCAGTCCCCGCCCCGGCGGCTGTTGTCACGTCGGCGGTCGCGCCGTAGAGCAGGAGATTGCTGAACGGCGACCACACCATCGACGCCCCGTGCGAGGCCATGACCTGGAAGTCGGGCGGCTTCAGGGCCACGCAGTGGATGCCGGCCAGGGCTTGTGTGATCGCCCACCCCGCGCCGTTCGGCAGCTGGAGGGCCTCGAAGTGCTTGTGCGCGGCTGGATCGGTGCCCTCGCTCAGATGCAGCAACAGGCATCTCTTGTGCTGGAGCTCGCGCAGGAAGGCGTCCGGGTCTGAGGCCTGGACGTCGGCGATGCGGCTGCCGGCCTCGGGCAGCTGCGGGTCGCCGGTCTCCTCGACGTTGCGGACGATCCCTCGGTAATACCGCCGCACGCCGGGAGCGCTGAACAGCGCGATCCCCTGGGTGGTGGTGACCCCGCCGACCAGCGCCTTGCACTCGACGTAGCGGACCAGGGCGGGCAGCAGATCGGTCGCCTCGCCGATCGTCTTCATCGGCGCGGTGACCTTCTGGTGGTACTCGGACGAGTTGCCCCACGTGTCACGGTTCGTGTAGCGCTGCGGCACCTGCCAGAGCGGCAGCAGGTTGTAGGCGATGTGGTTGTGCAGCTCGATCAGCCCGGGGAACACGGTGCCGCCGGTCTCGAGCGGCGCGACTCCCTCGAAGCCCGACGGGGCGGGATCGCCGTTGCCGGTGATCGCGGCGATCGCGGCGTCGGCGATCCACACGACGCCGTCGGCAACGACGGTCGACTTCGCGTCCATCGTGACGACGCGGCCGCGGAGCGCCCACCTGGGACTGGCGGCGGGGTCGATCGGCCCCGGTTTGGATCCGCCCCTCGCGGCTTGGTTCGCCACGATGCCTACCGTACACTTGTGGCGGGGACAGTTCCATGACCCACGCGTTCGACCCGGGGCCGGTCGGCGAGCCATACGCTTCGCTGGTCGGCGCGTGCCCGGGCGCCGAGGTGTACCCGGCAGACTCGTTCCGCGTCGAGTGGGGGCCGATCTTCCACCGCGGCCGTCTCGACGGGAGCGCTCGCCTGCTGGTCATCGGACAGGACCCCGCGCAATCGGAGACAGTCGTCCGCCGGATCCTGGTTGGTGAGGCCGGTCACCGCACGCAGGGGCTGATGGCCAAGCTCGGGTTCGATCGCAGCTACGTGCTGGTCAACACCTTCCTGTACTCGGTCTACGGGCAGACCGGGGGAGAGCAGCACAAGGACGACCCGGGGATCGCCGAATACCGCAACGACTGGCTGCGAGCGATCTTCGGCGCCAACCAGATCGAAGCGGTGCTGGCGCTCGGTTCATTGGCCGACGACGCGTGGCAGAAGTGGAAGCAGACCGACGTCGGCAAGAGCTACTCGCCGGGCTACCAGCACGTGACCCACCCGACGGCGCCGGAGTCGAGCTCGGGCGGAGATCCGGCCAAGCTCAAGGCCGGGATCGCGGTGATGCTGGCCAACTGGAACCGGGCGCTCGAAGCGCTGCACCCGCTGATCCAGCATCCCGACACGCCCGGGCCACTGGTGCCCTATGGCAGTGCGTTCAAGCCCGGCGAGCGGATCGAGATCCCCGACTACGACGTGCCCGCCGGCCTGCCCGACTGGATGCGCTCGCCGCACGCGTGGTCGCAGCGCGAGGGCAAGACCGCGGCGCAGAAGCGGGCGAACATCACGATCACGGTGCCGCACGGCGTCATTACCTCCTAGGTAATCGACGTACCGATGGGCGGCTGGGATCGTGCCGCCCATGACAACACAAGAGCTCACTTACGCAGTTCCCGCCCGCGCGCGGTGGACCGAGAGCCGCTGGCTTCCGCTGCCCGTAGTCCTCGCGGGGACATTCATGGTCGTACTCGATTTCTTCATCGTCAACGTCGCGCTGCCCTCGATGCAGTCGGACCTCGGCGCTAGCAACACCGCGATCGAATGGGTGGTCGCCGGCTACGCGCTGACCTCGGCGATCTTCGTGATCACCGCCGGGCGTCTGGGCGACCGGTTCGGCCGGCGGCGCATGTTCTCGGTCGGGCTCGCGCTGTTCACGCTCGCCTCGGCGGCCTGCGGCGGCGCCGGGACGCCGTTCGAGCTCGTGCTCGCGCGCCTGGTGCAGGGGGTCGGAGCGGCGCTGCTGACTCCGAACGTGCTGTCGATCCTCGGGGTTCTGTACTCGGGCAACGACCGCGTGCGCGCACTCAGCGCCTACGGAACCGTCAT
>DATFDC010000575.1:0-2996 GCA_035252415.1 Solirubrobacteraceae bacterium | reverse complement strand
GTGGGTGCCGGCGGAGCCGTGGGCGGCGGGCCCGCCGAACCGGAACCGCCCCCCGGAAGCACCGCGACCACGATGGCCGCGCCGATCGCCGCGAGCACCACGATCGCGATCAGGACATGCGGCCGGCGCACCGCCGGACGTGGGCGGGAGTCGGACTCGACGGTGATCTGAAGGACCGACGGTCGATCCGCGGGCGAGTCCCAACCGGCCGGAACGCCGCGCTGCGCCATGCCGCGGAGTATCGCGCCTGAGCCGCGGTTGCGGGACACTTTCGAGGCGAATGAAACGGCTCTGCCCAGCCGGCGCGATCCTCCTCGCGCTCTGCCTGCTCGCCGCGCCGGCCGCCGGCACCACGTCCGCCCCGCCCAGCCTCGCGCACCTGAAGCCTCGCATCGTCTGGGACCCGATCCCGTTCGGAGCCAAGCGCAAGGCCGAGATGGCCGCCTACGTCCGCCGGCACTACGGCAGCTTCATGAAGCCGACCTGGCGGCTCAAGGACCCCCACGTGATCGTCATCCACTACACGGTCTCGTCCACGTTCCAGTCGGCCTGGAACACGTTCGCCGCCGACACGCCCGACTCGGAGCTTCACGAGCTCCCCGGGACCTGCGCGCACTTCGTCGTCGACACGAACGGGACGATCTACCAGCTGGTCTCACTGGGCACGATGTGCCGCCACACCGTCGGCCTCAACTGGACCGCGATCGGGATCGAGAACGTCGGGTTCAGCGACGCCCAGGTGATGGACAACCCCCGGCAGATGTCGGCCAACCTCCGCCTCGTCCGCTGGCTGCGTTGCCGCTTTCACATCGAAATCGCCAACGTGATCGGCCACAACGAGAGCCTGTCCAGCCCGTATCACCACGAGGATGTCGTGGCGTTGCGCGACCAGACCCACTCCGACTTCGATCATGCCGACATGCGGGTCTACCGCCGGCGGCTGCGGGCGCTCGGCGGCTGTCCCTAGTCCTGCGGTACGTCGTGGAGGATCATCACGCGGGCCTGCCCGCCGGGGCTCAGCCCCAGCTTGACCCGCGAGCAACCGACCGCGACCTCCTCGACCCACACGTGCTCGTGCTCGTTCAACTGGCCCAGCGCGGCGACCTGCTGCATCGCCCGGGCCAGGTGGGCCAGTTCGTCGGGGCTGCCCTCGAGGCGTTCGACCCCTCGTTCGGTGGCGAACGTCACGGCCATTCCGTTGTCCGTCTCGTGCGCCTCAAGCAATTCCAGGCTCATGGATCCCTCCAGTCTACGTACGACAGGAACGCGCTCGCGCGGCCGATCCTTCCGGGCCAAACAGAATAGGCTGAGCGCTCGCGGGGGGAGAAGAGAACAGCAAAGGAGAGACGATGAGCGAGGATCGGGTCAAGTTCGTGCTCGACGAACCAAAAATCCCGACTCACTGGGTGAACCTGATGGCGGACCTGCCAGGCGAGGCGCCGCCCCCCCTTCACCCGGGCACCAAGCAGCCGGCCGGTCCCGATGACCTGACCCCGATCTTCCCGATGTCCCTGATCCTCCAGGAGGTATCGGCGGAGCCCGAGATCGAGATCCCCGAACCCGTGCGGGAGGCGTACAAGCTCTGGAGGCCCACCCCGCTGTACCGCGCCCGCCGCCTCGAGCGCGCGCTCGATACCCCCGCACACATCTACTACAAGTACGAGGGCGGCTCGCCGCCCGGCTCGCACAAGCCCAACACCGCGGTCGCCCAGGCCTACGAGAACGCCCAGGCCGGGATCAGGAAGCTGACCACGGAGACCGGCGCGGGCCAGTGGGGCTCGGCCCTGGCGTTCGCGTGCAGCCTGTTCGGCCTCGAGTGCGAGGTCTGGATGGTCGGCTCGAGCTACGACCAGAAGCCCTACCGGCGCTCGATGATCGAGACGTGGGGCGCCACCGTGCACCGCTCTCCGTCGGATGTCACGGAATCCGGTCGCTCCCAGCGAGAGCACACCACCGGGTCGCTCGGGATCGCGATCTCCGAGGCGGTCGAGGTGGCCGCCCAGAACGACGACACCAACTACTCGCTCGGATCGGTGCTCAACCACGTGCTGCTGCACCAGACCGTGATCGGGCAGGAGGCGCTGGCCCAGATGGCGATGGCCGGCGAGGAGCCCGACGTGGTCATCGCGTGCGTGGGTGGCGGCTCGAACTTCGGCGGTCTGGTCTTCCCGTTCATGCGCCGGGTGATGCGCGGCCAGGCCAAGACCCGGTTCGTGGCCGCCGAGCCGGCCGCCTGCCCGACCCTGACCCGCGGCGTGTACGCCTACGACTTCGGCGACACGGTGGGGCTGACCCCGCTGATGCCGATGTACACGCTCGGCCACAACTTCGTCCCACCGCCCGTGCACGCCGGCGGCCTGCGCTACCACGGCGACTCGCCGCTGGTCTGCGCGCTGGTCAAGGAGGGGCTGGTCGAGGCCCGCGCGTACAAGCAGAACGAGACGTTCGAGGCGGCGGTTCGGTTCGCGCGCTCCGAGGGCGTCATCCCGGCCCCCGAGCCGGCCCACGCGATCCGGGCGATGCTCGAGGAGGCCGAGGCGGCCAAGCAGGCCGGTGAATCCCGGGTGATCCTGTTCGGGCTGTGTGGCCACGGCCACTTCGACCTGAGCGCCTACGACGCGTACCTGGCCGGCAAGCTCGAGGACCCCGAGTTTTCCGAGGCCGACCTCGACGCGGCGCTGGCCGCCCTCCCGGAGGCGCCCGCGCTGGTTTAGAGCCCCGCCAACTCTTCGAACAACGCGCGCGCCGCCGCGATCCCGAGCGGCACGTAGTCCGTGCGCAGCCGCTCGTTCGGCGAGTGGATGTTGGCGTCGGGCAATGCGAGGCCGGTGATGATCGTGGGGATCCGCCGGTCGGCCAGGGCGGCGGCGATCGGCAGCGTCCCGCCGGTGCGGACCAGCGCCGGGCGCACGCCCAGGGCGCGCTCGAACGCCCGGAGGCCAAGCTGGATCGCCGGGCTCTCGGGATCGACGAGCGCCGCCGGCGCGGATCCGAGC
>DATFDC010000574.1:0-4476 GCA_035252415.1 Solirubrobacteraceae bacterium | reverse complement strand
TCGCTCCGCGTGCCGGCTCACTATTGCGGCGTGGTCGGTCTCCGGCCGACCGTCGGACGCGTGCCGGACACCGGGACGTGGCCGCGGACGCGGGCCGGCGGTTATATGGACCTGTTCTGCGTCGGGCCGATCGCCCGCTTCACCGAGGACATCGGGCTGGTGCTGCCGCTGATCAGCGGTCCGGACTGGCAGGACCCATACGCGGTCCCGGCGCCGCTCGGCGACCCCGCCTCGGTGAGCCTGAACGGGCTGCGCGTCGGTGTGTTCGCCGACGATCCCCGGCTCAGCGTCACCTGCGGTACGCTGGCCGCGCTGGCGCGCGCGGCGCGGGTGTTGTCGGAGGCCGGCGCCGCGGTGGAGGAGGTTTCCGCGCCCTGGGAGGAGGATCCCACGGAGTTGTTCTTCGCGTGTGTGACGGCTGACGGCGGCGCTCAAGTCCGCGCCGACCTCGCGGACGCGTGGGGCCGCCACCGCCCGCTGATGTCCGGTCTGCTCGATGCGGTGAGCGCACGCCGCCCGTCCGCCTCCGAGTGGTTCGGCGTCCAGGCTCGAGTGTTTGCGCTGCGCACCGCGGTGCGAGCGCTCGCGCATCAGGTCGACGTTCTCCTGTGCCCTGTGGTCGCTGGACCGGCGCCACGTCACGGCGAGCCGCCGGGCGGGCTGCCGCCGGAGAGTTACGGCGAATTCCGCGCGTTCGACTACGTGCACCTGATGGCGCTCGGCGGCCTGCCCGCCGCGAGCGTCCCGGCCGGCCGAGAGGGCGGGCTTCCGGTCGGCGTGCAGGTGGCCGCGGCTCCCTACCGGGAGGACCTCGTGCTGGCCGCGGCGGCCGCACTCGAGGCGCGCCTGTGAGCGAGGTGCTGCTCCAGGCCTCCGGGGTGCGCAAGAGCTACGGCGGGGTCCGCGCACTCCGGGGGGTCGACTTCGAGTTGTACGCCGGCGAGATCCACGCGCTGGTCGGCGAGAACGGATCTGGAAAGTCGACGCTGCTGCGCATCCTCTCCGGACAGCTGGCGCCAGACGCCGGCACCGTTGGGCTCGGTGGCGCGCCGGTCCGGTTCGGTGACGCCGCCGCCGCCATGCAGGCCGGGATCGCCACGGTCACTCAGGAGACGACGCTGGTCCCGCACCTGTCGGTGGCCGAGAACATCTTTCTCGGTCCCCGCAAGCCGCGGCACTGGTACGGCATCGACTGGCGCTCGACCCGCACCCGAGCCAAGGAGATCATCGACCGCTTGGAGCTGGCCATCGAGCCCGACGACCGGGTCGAGGACCTCCGCCCCGACCAGCAGCAGATGGTCGAGATCGCCCGCGCGCTGTCGATGGACGCACGCGTGGTGATCCTCGACGAGCCGACCAGCGCGCTGACCGATGACGAGGTGGCGACGCTGTTCGCCGCCGTGCGGACGCTCCGCCAGCAGCAGGTCGCGGTGGCCTTCGTCTCACACCGGATGAAGGAGGTGTTCGATCTGGTCGACCGGGTCACTGTGCTCCGCGACGGGTCCCGGGTCGGGACCGGCCCGATCTCCGAGTTCACCCGCGACAGCCTGGTCTCGCTGATGATCGGGCGCGAGCTCGGCACGCTCGAGCTCGGTGAGCACGCCCAGGTCAGTCGCAATCCGGTTCTCCGCGTGCGTGGCTTCAATGTTCCCGATCGCGTGCACGACGTCGACCTCGAGGTCGAGAAGGGCGAGATCGTCGGCATCGCCGGGCTGGTCGGGGCGGGCCGGAGCGCGCTGCTCGAGGCGCTGTTCGGAGGTGCCGCGCTCGCCACGGGCTCGGTCGAGATCGACGGACGCCCGGCCGTTTGCCGCGACACCCGCACCGCGATGCGCCACGGGCTGGGATACGTGCCGGCCGAGCGCAAGACCCTCGGGCTCGTGCAGGACATGACCGTGCGCGAGAACCTGCTGATGGCCGAGGGCTCGCGGACGTGGCGGCTGCGCCGTCCCAGCCGCGCGCGAGAGAACAAGCTCGTGGCCGACGCAATCGCCCGCCTAGGGATCGTCACGGACTCGATGGACTCTCCCGTGGCCCGGTTGAGCGGCGGCAATCAACAGAAGGTCGTGCTGGCCAAGTGGCTGGCCATCCAGCCCAAGGTGCTGCTCCTCGATGAGCCGACGCGCGGCGTCGACGTCGGCTCCAAAGCCGAGATCTACAAGCTGCTCGATCAGATCAAGGAAGGTGGTGTGGGAATCTTGGTCAGCTCATCCGAGACGCCCGAGCTGCGGCTGCTGTGCGACCGTATCCTGGTCATGTATCGCGGCCGGATCGTCGCGTCGCTGTCGCGCGAGGAGGCGACCGAGGCGAGGATCGCTCAGTACGCGATCGGACATCACGAGGCTCGCAATGGGAACTGACGTGGCAGAGCGCTCCGAGACCGCAGGCGGAATGCGCGGCTTCGGCGGCGGCGCCGGGCGGGTGCGCCGCGCGGCGCTGCGCCAGCGCTTCCTCGCGGTCCTGGTGCTGTGGGTGGCGATCTTCGTCTATTTCTCGCTCACCCAGTCGCGCTTCTTCACCTCGGCCAACCTCGACGCACTGATGACCAGCGCGGCGGTGCTCTGGATGGTCTCGATCGGGCTGACCTTCGTGATGCTGACCGGCGGCTTCGATCTGTCCCTGGGTTCGTTACTGGCGCTCGCCGGAATCGCGCTCGGCAAGCTGATGGCCGGAGGCGGGGTGCCGTTCGGTTACGCGGTCGCGCTCACCCTGGCCTTCGGGCTGGCGGTCGGGGCGGTCGGCAACGGCTTCTTGATCGGCAAGCTCGGCCTTCCCTTCCTGGTCGTCACGCTGGGCACGTTGACCCTCTACGGGGGGCTCGTGGACCTGTGGTCGAAGAGCTTCAGCACGCAGTTGCTCTCCCCGACCCTGACCGCCCTGGCGTTCAACCACGCGTTGGGTATCCCGATTCCGGCGTGGATCATGCTCGGCGTGTTCCTGGCCGCGCTCTACCTACAGCGAAGTACGTACTTCGGGCGCGATGTGTACGCCGTCGGGGGCAGCATGGACGCCGCTCGGCTGTCGGGCGTGCGGGTCGGGCGAACGCTGCTGGCCGTCTACGCGCTGGCCGGGTTGCTCGCGGCGCTGGCCGGCGTGATCCAGGACGCCCGGATCGGTGCGGCCAGCCCGCTCGTCGGCGGCGAGGTGATCTTCGACGCCGCCGCCGCGGTGCTGCTCGGCGGGACGAGCTTCGCCGGCGGGATCGGTGGCGTCGGGGGAACCGCGATCGGCGTCGCGTTCCTGGCCACCCTCCAGCAGGGACTCTCGATCTCCGGCGTGCAGGACTACTGGCAGCAGATCATCACCGGGGTGATCCTGGTCATCGTGGTGCTGCTCGATCGCATCCAGCACGGCGGTCTGGCCAGCATCGGGCTCGGCCGGCTCAGCGCCGTGCGGTCTCGGGCGGCTGAGGCTCCGCCCGAGCGGTCTTAGCTCAGCGCAGCGAGAAACTCGTCGCGGCAGGGCTCCGAGGCCAGCGCGAACGCGCCCCTGCGGCTGGCGATCGGCAGGCCGAGGCGTTCGAGCGCCACCGCGGCCTCACCGTGCTTGGCCAGCACCGGGACGGGGTTGAGCACCGCCGCGCCGTCAACGGTCAGCCCCGGCCGTCTTGACAGGACCAGCGCCGGGAGGCCGCCGGCCGGGATCAGCACCTCGGCGCCGGCCGCGATGAGCGGCTGCACCGCGCTTTCGAACTGCTCGAACACCTTCGCGAACGCGATCTCGTCTTCGCACGCACTGACGTAGTCCTCGACGACCAGTCCCGTCATCGCGGTCACGCCGATCACGCGCTCGCGGAGTCCGTACCGGACGATCTGCTCCTGGTGCCAGGCGATGAAGGCCGGAGAGATCGTGACCAGGCCGATCCGCTGGCCGAGCGTGCACGCGTGCAACATGCTTGTCTCGCCCAGCCCGAGGACCGGGATGTCGACCGCCGAGCGCGCCTCGTGCAGGCCGCTGTCCTGGAAGTGGCCGATCAGGAACGCGTCGCAGCCCTCGGCCTCGGCCGCCACCGCATTCGCCACCGCGCGCATCCCGCAGCGTGTCTCGGTCAGGCGGTGGAGCATCATGTCCGGCGGGTCGATGCCGACGATCTCGTGCCGGGTGTCCTCGCCGAAGCAGGTCTGGAGCTGCGCGTCGAGCAGCTCGAAGTACTGCCGGTGGCGGGACGGGTCGATGAAGCTCTGCCAGCGAATCCGCATCTGCGTTCTCCTCTTCAGTCGGGGGTGGCCCGCGCCCAGATCGTCCGTTCGGTAGTGCGCTCGAGCCGCACCTGCGTGCCGGCGCCCGTGTCGGTGCCGGTGCCGAGACGAGCGATGACCAGCGGACCCGAGTCCAGGCGCACGGTGCCCAGCCTGATCGGCTCGGCTGAGCGACGTAGCGTGGTTTCCTCCTCGACGCGGCCAGGTCCCGCCGGCACGTGTCGCAGCGTCCCGGCGCCGCAGCCGGGACACCACAGCCGGTCCGGGAACACGTTCG
>DATFDC010000573.1:0-3371 GCA_035252415.1 Solirubrobacteraceae bacterium | reverse complement strand
GCCCAGCCACAGCACCGCGGCCAGCCACGAGCCGGCGAGAAGGAACACGATCGCCAGCACCACGCCGACCACGAGCATCGCCGCCTTGATCTCCGCGTAGCGCTCGAGGTTCATTCCGCCCGGTCGGCCGGCCAGGTCCAGGCGGCGCTGAATCGCCTGGCGCCGGCCCTCGCTTAGGCGGGCCAAGAGCGACGGGCCGAAGCGGGCGCCCAACAGGTCGAGCAACTGCCGGGTCGGACCGCGTTTGCGATCAGTCTCGTCGAGCTCGCCGCTCAGCTCGCGCCGCTCGACCGGCGAAGGCGCGCGCAGCAGGACGAGCCCGCGCAGCCCGACGGCGCAGCAGCACGCAGCGGCCAGTCCTGTCAGCGCCGGGTTGATCACACCTCGATCCTCGTGGTCCGCTTGATCGCCACCCACCCGAATGCATACAGGATTCCGGCCACCACCAGCGCGGCGATGCCGGCCGGCTGGGTGGTCATCCGGGAGAGCGTCCGGGAGTTGACCGCGTTGAGCACGAACAGGGAGCCGACGCCGACGAGGGGAACGATGTAGGACGTGTAGACGGAGCCCGCCATCACGGTCCGCACCTCGCGCATCGTCTCGCGCCGGGCATCGAGGGTGCTCGAGAGCTCTCGCAGCGCGTGGACGACGTCGCCGCCGGTGCGGTGCTGGATGATCAACGTGGTCATGAGCACGGCGATCTCGCGCGAGGGCAGCCGCTGCTGCAGATGATCGAGCGCGTCGGTGAGCGAGCGGCCGTAGGTGAGCTCGTCGATCACGGTCTGGAGCTCGTCGCTGGCGGGCGCGTCGACTTCCCTGACCGCGAGATCGATCGCGGCGGGGATCGACAATCCGGCGGAGGCGCCGTTGGACAGCAGCCGCGCCACCTCGGGAAGCTGGGCCACGAACAGCTCGCGCCGCTTGTCGAGCCGACGAGCCAGCCAGGCGAATCCGCCGTACACCGCGAGCGCAGCCGCGACGACCGCGAGCAACGGCGGGAACAGCAGGCTGACCAGCGTAAATGCCCCTATCGCCGCACCGAGCACCGCGCCCAGGAACAGGGCGGGGGTCAGCTCGGTGCCGGCCGAACGGAGCCGCGCGCTGAGCACGGCACCCCGCTCGGTGCGCAGCAGCCACGCGTCGAGTCGCTCGTGTAGCCGGCGACGGCGTCGCATCTCCAAGCCGCCTCGCTGGAGCATCAAGCTGCGCCGGGCGGAGCCGATGATGAGCAGCCACAGGCCCCACAGCCCGAGCAGCGACACCACTACGAACAGCGCGACCGCGGCGGTCAGCGAGCGGATCGCCGCCTCGGCGATCACACCGCCTCCCGCGTCGGAGCGGTGGAATCGGCGGCCAGCGCGAAGGCCGGCGGCACGTCGACGCCGGCGTAGGTCAGCTGGCGGGTGACCCGTTCCGGCAGCGCGTAGTGGTGCGCCCGGCCGGCCTGGCGGCCGTTGGACTGCGCCGGGTCGAGCTCGAGACGCATCGCAGTCTGGAGCCGGAAGGGCTCGCCGCGGTGCGACGCCACCACGGCTACCTCGCTGACGCGGCGTGCTCCGTCGGCGCCCCGCTCGATCTGCACGATGGCGTGGATCGCGTTGTTGATGTACTCGCGCAGCGCGGCGTGCGGGATGTGCAGGTCGCTCATCGTGGCCAGCGTCTCCAGGCGGTAGAGAGCGTCGTCGGCGCTGTTGGCGTGCACGGTGACCAGTGAGCCCTCGTGGCCGGTGTTCAGCGCCTGGAGCATGTCGAGCGTTTCGACGCCGCGGACCTCGCCGATGATGATCCGGTCCGGGCGCATGCGCAGGCTGTTGCGCACCAGGTCGCGAATCGTCACCTCACCCTTGCCCTCCACGTTGGCCGGCCGCGCTTCGAGCGATATCACGTGCCGCTGCTGAAGCTGGAGCTCGGCGGATTCCTCGATGGTGACGATCCGCTCCCGCTCGAGGATCGCGGAGGACATCGCGTTCAGCATCGTCGTCTTGCCGGCGCCGGTGCCGCCCGAGATCACGATGTTCAGGCGTCCACGGACGAAGGCGGAGAGCAGCCGGCGCGTCGGCTCGTCGAGCGTCCCCATCTCGACCAGCTGCGTGAGCGCGAACCGGCGGGGGAAGCGGCGGATCGTCATCACCGGTCCGACCAGCGACAGCGGCGGGATGATCACGTTCACCCGCTCGCCGGTCGGAAGCCGCGCGTCCACCATCGGGCTGGCCTCGTCCACCCGGCGGTTGACCTGCGAGACGATTCGGTCGATCGTCTGGTAGAGCTGCGCCTCGCTGGAGAAGCGGACGTCTGCCGCCTCGATCCGGCCGTCGCGCTCGATCCACACCTCGCCCGGCCCGTTGACCATGATCTCGGTGACGGTCGGGTCGGCCAGCAGCGGCTCGAGCACCCCGAGGCCGATGGCCTCGTCGATCACTCGCCGGATCAACCCCGAGCGCTGCGAGGTGGTCATCACCGGCCCCTCGCGACTCACCATCTGGCCGACGATCCGCTCGAGTCGGACACGCCGCTGAGCGTCGGTCAGCTCCGCCAGCTCGGCGAAGTTCACCTCCTCCAGCAGCCGGCGCCGGTAGTACTCGGTTCCGTCGACGGCCGCGCGCTGCTCGCGGTCGGCGACTATGCGATCACGAAGTCCCATCAGCCGGTCGGGGGCATCTCGGCGTACTCGGTGAGCCCGAACTTCGGAAGCACAAGTGTGACCCCGGGAAACACCGCCGGGATCTTGACGTGAGCGGCGGCGCGGTCGGCGCCGCCCGGCGCGGCCGGGAACTGGACATCACCGACCAGACCCCGGTCGGCCAATCCCTTGACGGCGCTGTCACGGGCATCCGTCTGGGTGTCGCCGCGGCTGATCAAGCGCGCCGCCGTGCGCGCGGCGTTGCCGGCCGACACCGCCGACCAGCCGATCACCGCGAGCTGGAGCGCGAACAGCCCCGCGAGCAGTATCCACACGATCGTCCCCGCCAACTCGACCGTCGATTGTCCGGACTGCGAGCGCACCGCCTACTCCGGATTCGCCAGCGCGGTCGTCTCCCAGCCGCGCTGATCGTGGACCATGACGAAGCGCACCGGGTAGCGGGCAAGCCCGTCGCTGACCAGCGCGGTCACGTGGAGCACGTTCCCGCTCGGCTCGCGCGCGCCCAGCGCCACGATGACGGGGCGAAGCCGGCGCGCCGCCGGTGCGACCGGCGCCTTTCCGCGTCCGATGGTCCCGATCAGATGCGGTGTCGCGGCCTCGATCTGGCTTCCCGGGGCGTGCCCGTAGAGATAGGCGAGGTAGCCGGCCATGAACCTTCGGGCTGCGCTGGCCGCGGCCGGCGCCGGGGCGTTGCGTGCTCCCGACATCGGTCCGGGCGCCGGCGCGCCGA
>DATFDC010000572.1:0-4340 GCA_035252415.1 Solirubrobacteraceae bacterium | reverse complement strand
AACCAGGCCTCGATCATGCTTGTCACCGACCATTCCGGCTCGATGGCCGCGACCGACGTCGAGCCCACGCGGCTCGCCGCCGCAGAGCGCGCCGCGGACACGTTCATCGACCGCCTGCCCAGTCGGGTGCTGGTCGGCGCGATCGCCTTCTCGGACTCGCCGGACGCGGTCCAGGCGCCGCAGGAGGACCATTCCGCGGCGCGGGCGGTGATCGACGGGCAGAACGCCAACGGTGCGACCGCCACCGGTGACGCGCTCGAGTTGGCCCTCCAGCTGCTGAAGGGCTCCAACCCCAAGCATCCGCCCTCGGCGATCGTGCTCTTGTCGGACGGTTCGGCCAACGCGGGCGTCGACGTCAGCACGGTGGCGCGCGAAGCGGCGCGCGACAAGATCCCGATCGACACGGTGGCGCTCGGCACGCCGAACGGCACGCTCCCGAGCCAGGTGCCCTTCGCCCCGCCGGTCGCCGTCCCCCCGGACCCCGAGCTCATGCAGCAGATCGCCGAGCTTTCCGGCGGCCGCTCGTTCAACGCCCAGTCCGCGGATCAGCTCAGCTCGATCTACAAGGGCCTCGCCGATCAGCTGGGCAGCGTGACCCGCAAGCGCGAGGTGACGGTCGCGTTCGCGATCGGTGGCCTGGCGTTCCTGCTGCTCGCGGCGGCGACGTCGACGCGCTGGTCGGGCCGGCTCCCCTGACCCCGCCCCGGGGGTCGATCAGGCGTGCGCGATCTCGTTGACCGCTTCGATCAGCCGGTCGACATCGCCGCGATCGTTGTAGAGGACGATGCTGGCGCGCACGGCCCCGCCCGAGTCGCTCAGCCCGAAGCGGCGCATGAGCTCGTAGGCATAGTTGTCCCCGGCCCAGACCGCGATGCCCTGGTTCGCCAGGCGCCTGGCGATCTCGCTCGGGTGGTGACCGTCGAGGACGAACGAGATCGTGGATGTCCGGCGCCGGGCCGCTCCGAGGAGCCTTAGCCTGGGAAGCGCCGCGAGGCCCGCCAGCGCATGGTCGAGCAGCCCGTCCAGGTAGTCCTCGACCGCGGTCAGGGCGGTCACGACGCGCTCGCGACGCGTTCCCGGGAGATCGGTCAGCCCGGCGATCCAGTCGACCGCTGCGGTGACGCCGGCCAGCAGCTCGAAAGCCGGGGTCCCGCGCTCGAAGCGGTCGGGCACCTCGTCCGACGAGGGAGCGAGCTTCGCGGGCCTGAGCCGATCCAGGCGGGCGGGGTCGGCGATCAGCGCTCCGGCGTGCGGCCCGAACAGCTTGTAGGTGGAGCACACGTAGAAGTCGGCTCCCAGGGCGGCGACGTCGATCGGGCCATGCGAGGTGGCGTGCACGCCGTCCACGTAGGTCAGGGCGCCGGAGGCGTGGGCGCGGTCGCAGATCTCCCGCACATCGGGCTTGGTGCCGATCGCGTTGGACGCGGCGGTGACCGCGACCAGGCGGGTGCGCTCGGTTATGGGCCCGTCGAAGGCCGTGCTCGGGAGCTCTCCGGTCTCGGTGTCGAACTCGGCCCAGCGGACGTTCGCTCCGGCGCGCTCGGCGGCCAGCACCCACGGCCGGACGTTGGCGTCGTGGTCCAGGGAGGTGACCACGATCTCGTCGCCGGGCTTCCAGTCGGCCGACAGGGCGCCGGCCAGATGGAAGGTGAGCGTGGTCATGTTCGGCCCCAGCACCACCCCGTCGGGATCGCCGCCGAGCAGATCGGCGATCGCGCGCCGCGCCGACGCGACGGTCTCGGTGCTGTGCTCGCTGGCCGCGAACTCGCCGTGCAGGTTGGCCATCGAGCGGCGCAGGGCGTCGGACACCGCTTCGATGACCGCCGTCGGGACCAGCGTCCCCGCCGCGCCGTCCAAGCGCACCTCGCCCGCGATCAATCCCGGGAAATCCGCCCGGATCTCCTCGATCGAGCGCGACAGCGCTGGGGCTCGTCCGGTCTGCATTCCTGGATCTCACCAGATCGAGTCCTCCAGTACAGTCGCGAGCTGAGGTGACGCGGGTTGCGATTGTCGGCGGTGGGATTGGTGGCCTGACGGCGGCGCGCGCGCTGTGCCGGCGCGGGATCGAGGTCGCGATCTACGAGGCCGCGTCCGAGTTGCGCGAGATCGGCGCCGGCGTTGCCCTGCACCCGAACGCCATGAAGGTGTTCGGGTCCTTGGGTCTCGAGGACGACGTCCGAGCCACCGCCGGGCGCTCGGAGTGGCTGCTCACGCGCAACGGGAAGACCGGGCGGGTGATCTCGAGGACCAGCCGCCAACAGCAGGTCAGCTTGTTCGGAACCGCGGGCGTCACCGTGCACCGCGCCGACCTGCTCGACGTGCTGGCGAACTCGCTGCCGAGCGGGATCGTCACGCTGGGCGCGCGGTGTGTCGGGGTCGAACCGGACGGCGAGGTCGCGGTGGCGCGGTTCCAGGACGGCCGCGAGGTCGAGGCCGACGTGATCATCGGCGCCGACGGAATCCACTCGGCGGTTCGCGGGTCGTTGTTCGGCGCCGATGCGCCACGGTTCACCGGCAAGATCTGCTACCGCAGCGTCGTTCCGGTCGACGCCGTGCCGGGCGGACCGCCCCCCAACGACAACGTCCAGTGGCTGGGGCCGCACGGCACGATCGTGCTCTACCCGGTCAGACGAGACGAGCTGGTCAACGTCGTCTGCCACTACGACGACGAGGACTACCGGCATGAGTCGTGGGTCACGGAGTGCGAGCGCAGCGAGGTGCTCGAGCGCTACCGCGGCTGGCACGAGTCGCTGCTGCGGATCTTCTCGGCGGGAGAGGTCTGGTACAAGTGGGCGCTCTACGACCGCGACCCGATCGAGCGCTGGACGCGCGGCCGGGTCACAGTTCTAGGCGACGCCGCGCACCCGATGCTCCCGTACCTGGGGCAGGGCGCGTGTCAGGCAATCGAGGACGGCTGCGTGCTCGCAGCGGCGCTCGCGGCCCGACCGGATGATCCGGTCGCGGCTTTGGGGTTGTACGAGCGCTCGCGCCGCCCGCGCGCGAGCCAGGTCGTCCTGACCTCGCGCCAGCGTGGTGTCAGCAACCATCTCGCGTCGCCATGGGCGGCCCTGCGGCGAGATGTGTCGATCGCCGTGCGCCGGCGATTCGGCCGCGATCCCGACGGTCGCGGCACCGCCTGGCTCCCGGACTACGACGCAAGCTCGCCGGACGTGCTGGCCGATCGGAGCGGGTCTGCGGTCACGACCTGATTCGCGCTCTCGAGCTGGGCGTCGAGCGCTGTGACCTTCTCGGTGTCGAGGTGAACGCGGATCTCCCGGATCAGGCCGCGCTTGATCACGATGTACTCCATGCCCTCGTTCTCGTAGACGTATCCGTTGGGGGCGACGATGCGATCGCTGAAGCGCATGAACACGCGCATGTCCCAGGGCGGACCGGCGGCCGACCCGTCGTATACCTGGAACTCCGGATGAAGCGAGGCGAAGCGCCGCATCCAGGCCGCGATCGCCGGCTTGCCCCGGTGCTCACCGCCGAACGAACTGTCGCCCGGAAAGACCAGGACTGCGTCGTCGGCCAGGCCGAGCAGAGCGAGTCGCAGCTGTCCCCGGCTGACCTGGCCGTAGAGCAGCTTCAGGATGCGGGTGATCATCCAGGAGTACATGACCGCCGGATTGTCGCGCGGACCGCGACGAATCCGCCACTCGACCCCTTCCCAGACGTGAATGGCAGATCGCTCGCGCATTGCGCGAGTAGATCGCCATTGGGCGGTGAGGATCAGCCGAGTGGCGGATTACTCGCGTCTGAGCGCTCGCCCTAGCCCTCGACTATCCCGGGCGGGCCGCCGAGGGCGGCGATCAGGTCCGAGAAGCTCCGGCCTGCGGGGGTGGCGACGTTGTCGTGGTCGTCCTCAGGGGTCCACTGGCCGGCGACCTTGGCGTAGGCCTTGGTCGCGCGGCCGGATCCCCATCCGAGCTCGATGCCGGTCGGGTACTTGGGGATGATCGTGGCGACCGGCTGGCCGGCGGCAAGCTGCTCGCCGACGCTCAGGCCGTCTACCGGTACCACGCCCTCCGCGTAGAAGACGTAGCAGCCCGCGTCGGCGCCCGAGAGCAGCTTGAACTCGATGAACGCTCCCGGCCATCCGGTGTTCGTGGTGCCCACGTAGGTCACGGTCGCCGGGCCGATCGCCACGAGCGTCCCGGCGCCGGCGTAGTCGACGCCCTGGTCGATGCGCTCGGGCTTCACGGTCGCGCCGACCAGCGGGTTCGTGTATCCGGCTGGGGCGACCGCGAGAGGACAGCTTCCCCGCCCGGTCACGGTGGCGCCGGGCGCCGGAGCGGCGGTGGGCTGCGGGGGCCGGGAGATGAAGGCGGCCCGCGAGG
>DATFDC010000571.1:0-7564 GCA_035252415.1 Solirubrobacteraceae bacterium | reverse complement strand
GTACGCGCCCTGGTCGGTGAGCTCTCTCAGCCCATCGAGGTCGAGCGCCGGGACCTTGAAGAACGGGTGGGTGATCATGATCTTCTCCACCCCGCGCGCGCGGGCAGTTTTGACCAGCAGGTTGATCTCTCGGATCGACAGGTGGCAGGTGCTGAGGATCCCCGAGTACTGGGCGGTGAGATCGAGCACCTCGAGCAGGCCGTCGATCGGCTTGCCGTCCTCGTCGAACACCTCGATGCCGACGTCCTCCGACTTGGCCACCGTGCTCGCCTGCTTGTCATAAGCGCCGGTCGAGCCGAACGTGCGCGCGTGGTTGGCGGCGTCGACGGTGGGCATCCACACGTGCTTGCCGCCGAGTTGCAGCGCGGCCTCCACCGCCGCCGGGTTGATCCCGCCCACGGCGCGGTTGAGCACGATCCCACCGACCACCTGGATCCCCGGGACCTGCTGCATGGTCATGTAGGCCCGGGTGGTCGTCCGCTCCGAGTGGCACTTCAGCGAGAACGCACGCAGGCCGAGCGAGACGGCGTGGCGGGCAACGCCGACATCGTCGGCGATGCGCGGGAACAGATCCGGCTCCGAATGGACGTGCACGTCCACCGCGCCCGTCATGTCGATGAATGGACCGATCGTCATGGTGCCGAAGTCACCTCTCTCGTCCGCGGTATGTCACTCGTGATGCCGTCGCGCAGCCAGCGCAATTCGGCCAGCTCCTGGTCGGTGGGCGGCGCAAGCTCGCCGATCGCGTCCGACACCAGCAATTCAAAACCCGTGTTGGCGTGCACCTGCTCTTCGGTGACGCCCGGCTGGAGTGCGTCCAGCCGCAGTCGGCCGGTCTCCTCGTCGAACCCGAGCAGCGCCATGTCGGTCACCACCGCGACCGGCCGGTTGCGCACCAGGCCGGCTTTCTGTCGCGAGTCCGGTCCGCTCAGGTAGCCGGGGCTCGTGATGAAGTCGACCCGCTCGACGAACCGGCGCGGCTCGTGACGGGTCATGATCATCACCTCGCGGCAGCTCGACACGATGTCGTTGGCGCCGCCTGACCCGGGCAGGCGCACCTTGGGCTGGTCGGGATCGCCGATGTAGCTGGTGTTGACGTTGCCGTACTGGTCGAGCTGGCCGGCGCCGATGAACCCGTAGTCGTAGTGGCCGCGCTGGCCGTACAGGAACAGGTCGTTGATCGAGGTGAGCATGTACGCGTCGTGTGCGGCACGCATCTCGTTGGTCGAGACCGGCAGCCGGCCGGGGAGCATCCGGGGCCCGATCGACCCGCCCTCGAGCACGATCGTGAGCGACGGCGCGTGGAGCCGCTTGGCCAGCACACTGGCCTCGAGCGGCGCGCCCACTCCGGCGAACACGACCCCGCCGTCGCGCAGCAGCCGGCTGCCGGCGATCGTCATCAGCTCGACCGGGGTCGCCTCGGTCATGCCGCCACCAGCTCGCGGGCCAGGCGGCGCCGCTCGAGCAGCCGGGACGCGCCGACCGTGTCCAGGAAGGCCGCGAAGCTGCCCGGTCCGTGGACGGTCTCCTCGAGGTAGGCCTGGACGCCGGCCACACCGTCCCGGACGACCATCTCGGTGTAGCCGTCGAAATGCTCGAAGTCGGCCTCGTAGCGGCCGTGGCACTCGTGCGGATAGGAGCCGAACGGCACCTCGACGACCGCGTCGACCACGAACCCGGGAATCACCGTGCGATCCGCCGTGCGCACGATCGCCTCGGAAGGGACGATCTCCTCGGCGGTGACGATCACTGTGTTGGCCGCCCGGGCGCACTCGACGTCCATGTACGCCGGACCCTCGATCTGGGCGTTGCCGATCGCGTCGGCGGTCTGGACGTGGATCAGCGCCACGTCGGGCACGAGCGCCGGCACCGCCACCAGCAGTTGGTCGGTGAACGGGCAGCGGATGTGCTGCGCGGGCGTCCGGTCGAGCAGGTCGGAGCCCAGCAGCGAGGCCGTGGGCAGGAACGGCATCCCCATCGATCCGGCCATCAGCCGCATCCCGAACGACAGATGGCTCCACTCCTCGTAGATCGACGGGTCGCGCTCCACGTACTCGCGGAACACCTTGGGGATGCCCCACCTCAGGCCGATCCCCACCCAGCTCGAGACCAGCTTGCTCGCTGCCTCGGAGGCCAGGAACAGCTCGGACTCGTAGCACATCAGGTTGCGGCACAGGGTGAGTCCGCGGCGCTCGGCGCGCAGCAACTCGAGCATCATCGCCCACGGCGTCCGCGAGTAACAGCAGCCCCCGCCGACGACGGTGTCGCCGTCGTGAACGAGGTGCGCGGCCTCGGCCAGTGACATGCGCTTGTCGCCGGCCGACTTCACCTGACCGATCCCACCGTGAGGTCGGCGACCAGCGGCATTACCTCGGCGGCGAACCGCTCGACCTGCTCGAGCTCGTAGTTGCACGGGCACAGGCAGATGTGCTGGACACCCGCCTCGGCCTGCGCGGCGATCTGCTCGGCGCACTGCTCCGGGGTGCCGCGGATCGAGCTCTCGGCGGTCGACTCGCTCCACGCCGGCAGGTCGAAGTAGTCGGCGATGTACTGGCGCGCGCGGGCGTCGGCGGCCTCGAACGAGTCGTCGATGCACAGCGGGAGCTGGGCCATGTTGTCGAGCTCGTCGGGATCGCGCCCGGCGTTCTCCGCGTGCTCGCGGATCCGCCCCCAGGCGGTCCGGAACGGCTCCGGCTCGTAGAAGTAGGTGAGCCACCCGTCGCCCTTCTCGGCCACGCGCTTGAGCACTCGGTCCACGTAGCCCCCGATCAGCAGGCGCGGGCGCTCGCGCGGCGCCGGCTTGGGGAGCATGACCGCGTTGCGGAAGTCGATGCCGCCGGCGGTTCCCGACACGCGCTCGCCGGTCCAGAACTCCTTCATCAGGGCCAGGTTCTCCTCGAAGATCCGCCCGCGCTGCTTGAACGGGACGCCGCACGCGTCGAACTCGCGCTCGTACCAGCCGACCGCCATGCCCAGGGTCAGCCGCCCGCCCGACATGATCTCGATCGTCGCCGCGGTCTTGGCCAGCACCGCGGCGCGTCTGAGCGGCAGCACGAGGATGCCGGTTCCGAGCTCGACTTTCTCGGTGTGCGCGGTCAGCAGGGCGAGCGTGGTCAGCGAGTCCAGGAACGGGAACGGGCGGCCGCTGCCCAGGAACATGTGATCCCACGCCCACAGCGACTCATAGCCGAGCTCCTCGGCGCGTCTGGCGTAGGTGAGGATCGACTGAACGTCGGGGGTCTTGTCGGCCGGAGTGAAGTTCTCCAGCGCCAGTCCGAACTTCAACCTGGTCACGTCTTGGTGTCCTTCAGCGCCTTGACGATCGTCGCCTTGCCGTGCTCGATGTGGAGCTTCATCTGCTTCTGGGCCTTTGCCGCGTCGCGCGCCCGCAGCGCGTCGAAGATGCTCAGATGCTCGTCCAGGAAGCGACGGGGGAGCTCGGTGTTGTAGACGCGCTCGGAAAGCTCGAGCTGCAGCCGGGTCCAGTAGCCCCGCAGCACACTGAGCAGCTCGCTGCCACTGGCCTCGTAGATGGTCAGATGGAAGTCCGCGTCGAGCTGGCCTGCCTCGCGCGGCTCGGCGTTGTCGAGCGCGTCGACGAAGCGCGAGAGCACGTTCTCCACCGCGGCCAGGGTCTCCGGGGTCATCCGCTGTGCGGCCAGCCCGGTCAGATGCGGCTCGAGTACGAGCCGCACGTCGTAGATCAGCGTCGCCTCGTCAGGCGTGAGCCGGTAGGTGACGAACGTGCCCCGGCTCCGATAGGTGACGACCAGGCCCTCGCCCTCGAGCGTCCGCAGGCCCTCCCGCACCGGGGTCCGGCTGACGCCGGTGCGCTCCATGACCATCGCCTCGGTCAGCCGCGCGCCGCTCGGCAGGCGACCGGACAGGATGTCCTCGCGGATCACCCGGCACACGTGCTCGGCCAGCGACGGCGGCCGCTCGGGGATGGCATCGCCGTCGTCGTGATGGCGGAGCCCGTAGCGCGGAGGGCGCCGCGCTACGCGGCCTTTGGATGTGGACATCGAGCGGCCTTTCCGGATCGGCGCAGATGGCTGCCGGCGCCCCTCGCACTCAACTGTGCGCCGGCCAGCTGTGTGTGCAGAGTATACAAGGGACACTATGCCCCGTCCGCCCCGGAAGTCAAGGGCCCCGCGAGCTCCACCAATCAAAAAGAGTCGATCAACGCGAACCCGATCGTGTCAAAGCTCGTCATCCGATCGAGCACGCCATGGGCCTCCTCGAGCTTGATGCGCTCGGTGACCAGCCCGGCCGGATCGAGCCGCCCATCCGCCACCACCGAGAGCAGCGCCGGAAGGTGAACGTGCGGATTGCCCACGCTGCCGACGATCATCAACTCGGCCTCGATGAGCTCGTCGAGGGGGATCCCCACGATGCCCTGCTCCTCCTTGCTGGTCAGACCGACCTGCACCAGGCGCCCACCCTTGCGCAGGCTGAGGATGGCGTTCTGCACCAGGGCCGCGACACCGAGTCCTCCGAGGGCGACATGCGCTCCGCCACCGGTCGCCTCCTTGACGGCGTCGACGACGTCACCGTCCCGCGCGTTGACCGTCGCCGCCGCGCCCAGCCGTCGGGCCGCCTCGAGCTTGCGCTCGTCGATGTCGACCGCGACCACGCCGGCGCCCAGCGCCGTGCCGATCTGGACTGCCGACAGCCCGATCCCACCCACGCCGTGCACGGCCAGCCACTCGCCGGCCCTCAGCGCGGCCTGATGCTGGAGCGCGTGCCAGGCGGTCATGAACCGGCACCCCAGTGCCGCCGCGGCGTCGAAGCTCACCCCGTCGGGGAGCGGCACGCAGTTGAGGTCCGCGTTCAGCACGTTGACGTACCGCGCGTAGCCGCCGTCATGGGTCATGCCGAGGAACTCGAGCGCGTCGCACAGGTTGGTCCGCCCGGCCCGGCAGTACCCGCACTTGCCGCACGCCTCGTGGAACGGCACCGCGACTCGGTCGCCGACCTTGACCGTGCTCACGTCCCTGCCCACCGCGGTCACCGTGCCGGCGAACTCATGTCCCATCGTGATCGGCAGCGCCGGCGCCAGCCCGATCCACGTCCAGTCGCCCATCCACACGTGCCAGTCGGTGCGGCAGATCCCCTCGAACTCGACCTCCACCACCGCGTCGCCGGGCCCCGGGTCAGGCTCCGCCACGTCCTCGATGACCAGCGGCGCCCCGATCTCGACCAGCCGTGCCGCCTTCAAGACGAGCTCCTCTCTCCGCCAACGTTTGTCGAGTGCGTACTGTATACGCTCGCGGAGGCAGCGTGCATAACCCGTCACGGCGCCCTGCTCACCGCGAGCGTGACGCGCTATGCACGCTATTCGTGCATGAGTCGTCACGGTCCGGGGCGACCCGGTGCTGTGTCGTGTTATGCACGGTCGCGACGCCGCGGCACGCCGTCGACGCCGTTGACCACATGCTCAGGTGCGCCACCGCGCAGCACCCGATCGAGGTTGCGCAGCGCGCTCGACATCATTCCGTGGCGCGCCTCGTTGGTCGAGCCGGCCAGGTGGGGCGAGAGCAGGACGTTCGGGCGCCCGCGCAACGGCGAATCCATCGGCAGCGGCTCGACCGAGAAGACATCGAGAGCCGCGCCCCTCAGCCGGCCCGCGTCGAGCGCTTGGCACAGGGCGGCCTCGTCGATGATCGGCCCCCGTGCGGCGTTGACGATCACGGTCTGGGGCGACATCAGCGCCAGACGGCGGGCATCGAGCATCGCTCGCGTAGACGGGAGCAGGGGCACGTGCACGGTGACCGCGTCGCTCACCCGGCACAGCTCGTCGATCTCCACGCGCTCGAGGCCGAACCGGCGTTCAACCTCGGCCCGCGCCGCGACCACGTCCGTGTAGACGATCCGGCCGAGTTCGAATCCCGCCAGCCGGGCCGCGACGTCCTGCCCGATCCGGCCCATGCCGATGATCCCCACGGTCCGGTCGCCGAGCTCATAGACGCCCGTGCGGCCGGCCTCGAGCATCTCCCACTTCCCGGCGAGCACGTCGGCGTGGTAGCGCCAGACATCCTTGAGCATGGCCAATATCGCCATCACCACCCACTCCGCCACGGCCCGAGCGTTGGCGCCGGGCGCGTTGGCCACCGGGATGCCGAGCGACGCGGCGTGCTCGGTGTCGACCACGTTGGTGCCCGCCGTCGGCTGGAACACAGCCAGGCAACGGACCGCGTGGTCGAGCAACTCGGCGTCGATGGCCACCTCCTGCATCCAGTCGCCGATGATGTAGTCCGCATCGGCCGCCGCCTCGAGCACCCCCTCCTGATTCCGCTCCGCCGTGACCAAGGCGAACTGGGCGAGGTCTGCGCGCAGATGCTCGTGAACCGGGTCGAGCACCTCGGCCGGGGTCAGCGAGACGACTCTCGGTTCAGTCACCCGAGGCATCCACGAGCTTTTGGGCCAACTCGGCCGGCCGGGTGAACATCACCTCGTGGCTCCCGCCGATCTCGACCAGCTTGAACTCACCGAGTCGTGACGACATCCCGGGGTGCCACGAACCCGGCGGGAGCGCCCGGTCGTCGGCCACCGCGATGTAGCTGCGGGGGATCTCGCCCCGGTAGAACTCACCGAGCGAGAGCTTCTCGGCCCACGGCGCGAACGGTTGGGGCACGAGCCGCTCCCACACCGAACGCGCGGCATCGGGCGAGGCGTCCTGGATGAACAGGTCACGGAACACCTCCCAGATGCACGGCACCGTGCCATCGGGGCTGTCCCGCGCCGCCGCCTCGAACAGGGCGGTCTGGTCATCGGGGAACTCGTCGTTGACGCTACAGCCGTCGGCGACCACGAACGCGGTGTGGAAGACCAGCCGCTTGAGCCGCTCGGGGATTACCTGCGAGACCCGGCTGACCACCGACCCGCCGAAGCTGTGGCCGACCAGCACGACGTCGCGCAGGTCGAGTCCCTCGATGAAGCCGACCACCGCCGCCACGTAGTCGTCGTGGCGGATGCCGGCGCGGCTCGCGCCCGGGAAGTGGCCCGGATAGGTCGGCGCGTACGCGACATGACCAAGCTCGCGCAGGCACCACGCCGTCGGCTCCCAGGCCCAGCCGCCGTGCCAGGAGCCGTGCAGGAGCACGAACGTCTCGCCCCGAGGCTGATGACGGCCGGTCGCCGACACGGATTGCGTAGTGTATACGCCCGGGTATGGAGGGACGCGAGAGCACCGAGCGACGCGAGAGCATCGAGGGAGCTCCCGCCGCGTCCACCACGATTCTCCCCGCGCGCCAGGGCGTCGCGGTGCCGCTCCGCGCCGGCCAGCGTCTGCGGATCGTCAACACGCACGGCGGACAGGTCGTCGACACGTGGGCGCTGGCTCGGCCCGACGCGAGCGAGTACCTCTCGATGGAGCACACCCGCACGAGCCTGGGCAAGCTGATGCCGGCCGCCGGCGATCATCTCTACAGCTCGCGCCGGCGCCCGCTGCTCACCCTGGTCGAGGACACCAGCCCCGGCACCCACGACACGCTGATAGCAGCGTGCGACCCCGAGCGCTATCGCCTGCTGGGCGCCGACGACGGCCACGCCAACTGCGCTGACA
>DATFDC010000570.1:0-4478 GCA_035252415.1 Solirubrobacteraceae bacterium | reverse complement strand
GAACTCGACGTTGCACTGCGACGGGCACAGCGTGCAGATCCCGCCGGCGCCCTCGATGTCCCACGGCCGGGCCCGGAACCGGTACGGCCGCGAGGTCAGCGCCCCGACCGGGCAGAGCTCGACGATGTTGCCGCTGAACGGGGCCACGTACGGGTGGCCGTCGTGGGTTGAGACAAACGTGTGGGCGCCGCGCTCGGCGAAGATCAGCTGGTAGTCCTCGGCGACCTCCTGGGAGAAGCGCACGCAGCGGTAGCAGAGGATGCAGCGCTCGCGGTCGATCGCGATCAGCGGACTCAAGGCCAGCGGCTTCTCGAAATGGCGCTTGGGCTCGATGAACCGCGAGCGGCCCAAACCCCAGCCGAACGTGATGTCCTGGAGCGGGCACTCGCCGCCCTTGTCGCACACCGGGCAGTCCAGCGGGTGGTTGACCAGCAGGAACTCGACGATCGCGTTCTGCGCTTGGTGCACCCGCTCGGTCTGGGTGTGGACGACCATCCCGTCCTTGACCGGCGTCGAGCACGAGGTCTGGAGCTTGGGGATGCCCTCGATCTCGACCAGGCACATCCGGCAGGCCCCCACCGGGTTGCCGAGCTTGGGCTCGTAGCAGAAGTAGGGGATCTCGATGTCGTTGGCCCGAGCCGCGTCGACCAGCATCGTGCCCTCGGCGGCGCGGCATTCGCGGCCGTCGATCGTCAGCTGGATGATGTTCTGCTGGGGTCTGGGCATTCAGGCGCGCGGAATTAATGCACCGGGTAGGGGCCGGCGTGCTCGTCAGCGACCCCGACCGGGATCACATCCGCCAACTGCGCCCCCGCGGCGCGCTCCCGCGCTGCCTCGATCTCGGCCTCGAGCTCGGGCCGGAACTTCGCGACCATCGAGCCGACCGGCATGGCCATCGCGTCGCCGAGCACGCACAGGCAGTTGCCGATGATCTGCGTCTGCACGGAGGCCATGATGTCGAGATCCATGGGTGTCGCCTCCCCGGCCTGAATTCGCTGGACCATCCGGAGCGTCCAGCGGGTCCCCTCGCGGCACGGCACGCACTTGCCACACGACTCGTGCGCGTAGAACTTCACCAGCTTGTGCATGACCTCGAGGATCGTGTGCGAGTCGTCGACCACGATGATCGCGCCCGATCCGAGCATCGAGCCGGCCTTCGCCATGCTGTCGAAGTCGTAGGGCAAATCGAGATCGTCCGCCGTGAGCACCGGAGAGCTCGACCCGCCCGGGAACCAGAACTTGATCTCGCGCCCCTCGAAGGGTCCCCCGGCCAGCCCGTAGATGATCTCGCGCGAGGGCATCCCGAGCTCGATCTCGTAGTTCCCCGGCTTCTGCACGTCGCCGGAGACGCTCACCAGCTTCGTGCCGGTCGAGGTCTCGGTCCCGATCGACGCGTACTCCTTGCCGCCCATCCGGATGATGTGCGGGACGGTGGCCAGCGTCTCGACGTTGTTGATCAGCGTCGGACCGTGGTAGAGGCCCTCGATGGCCGGAAACGGCGGCTTGAGCCGAGGGTTGCCACGCTTGCCCTCCAGCGAGTCGAGCAGGCCGGTCTCCTCGCCGCAGATGTAGGCGCCCGCCCCGCGGTGCAGCACGAGCGAGATCGTGTGATCGGAGCCGAGGATCTTCTCGCCGATGTAGCCCGCGTTCCGTGCCTCGGCGATCGCCGCCTCGAGGATGTCGGCCTGGTGGTCGTACTCGCCCCGGATGTAGATGAACGCGCGGCTGATCTCGGCTGCCCAGGAGGCGATCAGGATCCCCTCGATCAGCATGTGCGGGCTCTTCTGCATGAGCTCGCGGTCCTTGAACGTCCCCGGCTCGGACTCATCGGCGTTGCACACCAGGTACTTGTCCATGTTCCCGTGGGGCAGGAAGCTCGCCTTCTGGCCCATGCGGAAGCCGGCGCCGCCGCGGCCGCGGAGGCTCGAGTCGGTGATCTGCTGGAGCACCTCGTCGGGGGCCATGGTCAGGGCCTTGCGCAGTGACTGGTAGCCGCCGCGGCGCTCGTAGACCTCGAGCGTGTTCAGGCCGGGCTCGTCGATGCGGTCGAACAGGATCTTCACGAGTCCGCCCCCTCGCCTTCGTCGGCTTCCTCAGCTTCCTCGGCAGGCATCTCGATCGCCGCGGTTGGCCCCGGGCGGTCGACGTTGTCGCCCTCGGGACCGAGGCCGGCGGTGTCGGCCATCTCGGTCTGCGCGCGATCGGGCGGGCCGAAGTCGCCCGTCTCCTCTTGCACCCCGGGATCCGCGCAGCGGCGGTAGCGCAGCTGCTTGTGCTCGAGCACGGTCCGGCCCGCGCGCATGTCCTCGACGATCCGCTGCGCGTCGTCGGGCTCGAGCGGCCCGATGTACTCGCCGTCGACCGAGGCCATCGGGGCGATGTCGCACGCACCCAGGCACTCGAACGACCGCACGTTGACATCTGCGACATCCTCCGCCGCGGCCTTCATCGCCTCGAAGAACTCATCGGCGCCGCGCAGCGAGCACGAGATGTTCGTGCACACGAACACGTCGTGGCGCGCCATCGGCACGGTCTTGAACATGTCGTAGAACGTGGCCACCGCGGTCAGGTAGGCGGGGGTGAGCTGCATGACCGCCGCCACCTGGTCGATCGCCTCGGGTGAGCACCAGCCGTGCTCCTCCTGGGCAGCGTGCAGGGCGGGGATCGCGGCCGAGCGGCGGTCGGGGTACTTGGCCATTGCCTGGGCGATGCGCTCGCGCAGCTGCGGCGGGACCGGCGTGGTGGCAGGATCCGGGATGGTCGCCGGGGCCTTGGTGAGGTCGACCGCGTCGTCCCAGACGGGGACGCGGGAGCCATGGCCGAAGCGCGGAACCTCTCGCCGTCCGGTCGCGCTCATGAATCGACCCCCCGGGAGTTTCGCGCCAGCGAAACTCCCAACGGAATCCGCGCCAGCGGATTTCGCCTCATCGGTCGATCCCTCCGAGGATCGGATCAAGCATGGCCAGCGTGGCGATCAGGTCGGCGATGTAGCCGTCCTTGACCATCGGCGCCAGCGCCTGCAGGTTGACGAAGCTCGGGTCGCGCATGTGCACACGAGCCGGCTTGGCCGAGCCGTCGGAGCGCACGAAGCAGCCGAGCTCACCGCGGGGACCCTCGATCGGGTAGTAGCACTCGCCCGGCGGCACCCGGAAGCCCTCGGTGACCAGCTTGAAGTGGTGGATCAGGGCCTCCATGCTGGTGGCCAGCTCGTGGCGCGGGGGGAGTGCCACCTTGCGGTCGGTGGTGATGTGCGGGCCTTCCGGCAATCCGTCGAGCGCCTGCTCGATGATCTTGACCGACTCGTAGAACTCGGCGTGGCGGACCCGGTAGCGGTCGTAGTTGTCGCCCACCGTCCCCACCGGGATCTTGAAGTCGAAGTGGTCGTAGCTCGAGTAGGGATGCGCCTTGCGCAGATCCCACGGCTCCCCGGTGGCGCGCAGCAGCGGCCCGGTGACGCCCAGCTTGATCATCGTCTCGCGGTCGACGATGCCCGTCCCCCGCAGCCGCTCGACCACGATCTGGTTCTTCTCGAGCAGGTCCGCGTACTGGTCGGCGCGATTCGGCATGTCCTTGAGGAACTTGCGCACCCGGGCTTCAAACCCCGCGGGTATGTCCTCCATCACGCCGCCAACCTGGATGTAGCGCGTGTGGAATCGCTGGCCCGAGGACATCTCGAACAGGTCGAGGATCTTCTCGCGCTCGCGGAAGCAGTACCAGAACATCGAGATCGCGCCGAGGTCCAGCGCGCTCGTGCCCAGCCAGAGCAGGTGAGAGTTGATCCGGTTGAGCTCGAGGTGGATCACTCTCAGGTACTGGGCGCGAGGCGGGATCTCCAGACCGAGCAGCGTCTCGACAGCCCCACAGAACGCCATCGCGTTGAAGTAGTAGCCCAGGTAGTCCATCCGCTCGACGACCGGGATCACCTTCCAGTACGCCTTGTCCTCCGCCGTCTTCTCGATCCCCGTGTGGACGTAGCCGATGATCGGCACGATGTCGCGGACCACCTCGCCCTCGAGCGTGGTCAGCAACCGCAGCACGCCGTGGGTGGCCGGGTGGTGCGGGCCGATGTTGAGCGTGAGCAGCTCGTGGGTCTCGTCGACCCCGGCCGGCTGGCTCGAGATCGTGATCGATTCCTCGCGCTTGCGGTAGTCCTCGGTGAGGGTGGTTGGGCCCTCGCTGTCGTCTCCGCGGCCGGTGATCGTCATACGTACTTCCCGTAGTTCTGTTCTTCGTTGTAGGTGAACAGCACGGGCTCTCCGCCCACCGGGAAGTCGCGTCGCTGGGGATGGCCTTCGTAGTCCTCGGGCATCAGGATGCGGCGCAGGTCCGGGTGCCCATCGAACACGACCCCGAACATGTCGTAGACCTCGCGCTCGGGGAAGTCGGCGCCGGGAAACATGTCCACGACCGAGTCGATGTGCGGGTCGTCGGTGTGCAGGCGAGCCTTGACCGAGATCCGGTCGACCCGGCGGCGGTCG
>DATFDC010000569.1:0-4547 GCA_035252415.1 Solirubrobacteraceae bacterium | reverse complement strand
GCTCCGGCTCGAGCCGTCCGCCGAGCGCGCGGCGCGCGCCGCGGTCGAGCTCGTGCGCCCGATCTCCCCGCGCTCGTTCGCGGTTCGCTCGCGCCGGCGCGACAAGAACTTCCCGGTCAGCTCGATGGACATGGCCCGCCTGGTCGGCGCCGCGGTCAAAGACCAGCTTGGGCTGGCCGTCGACCTGAGCCGTCCCGAGCTCGAGCTGCACGTCGAGGCCTACGAGCACGAGCTGTTCGTGTCGGTCGACCGCCTGCGCGGCGCCGGCGGGCTTCCGGTCGGGACCTCAGGGCGTGCGCTGGTCCTGCTGTCGGGAGGGATCGATTCTCCGGTCGCGGCCTACCGGCTGATGAAGCGCGGGCTGCGCTGTGACTTCGTTCACTTCAGCGGTCAACCGCTGACCGGACCCGAGTCGGCCTACAAGGCCTACGCGCTGGTCGGCCGGCTGAGCCGCTTCCAGGGTCGCTCGCGCCTGTTCGTCGTGCCGTTCGGCCTCGCCCAGCGCCTGTTGGCCAGCTCGGGGGCCGGTCGGCTCCAGGTGCTTGCCCAGCGCCGCCTGATGGTGCACGTGGCCGACGCGCTGGCCCGGCGCGAGCAGTGCGAGGCGCTCGTCACCGGCGATTCGCTCGGCCAGGTGGCCAGCCAGACGCTCCGCAACCTTTCGGTCGTCGAGGGGGCCGCGACCCTGCCGTTGCTCCGCCCGCTGCTCGATCGCGACAAGTCGGAGATCATCGAGGAAGCCGAGCGCATCGGCACGTTCGAGACCTCGATCCTCCCTGACGAGGACTGCTGCACGCTGCTGGCCCCCCGCCGCGCCGTCACCTGGACCGACCCCGAGCCGCTGATCGAGCTCGAGCGGCGGGTCGACGTGGAGACCGTGGTCGAGCGGCTGGTCGAGCAGGCGCTGCTCATGTGGCCGCGGCTCGAGCGGCCCGCGAGCGAGGCCACGCCCGCCGCCGCCTGAGCCTCGTCCATTCGTCCAGTTTTCGGTTCGGACGCCTCGAACCGTCGCATCGCGCTCGACGCCGCGCTACGTTGCTCTGGGGCTGAGTCTTTTAGCAGGAAAGCGGCGTATCAGCAGTAGTTTGAAGCTTCGGACGTACTTCGCCGGCCTCATCGCGTTGTTTGCCGCGACCGCCCTGGCCGGCGTGCTCTATGCCCGGCACGAAAGCCAGCAGAACGCGCGGACCGAGGCGCTCAACGACGCCGAATTCGCCGCCCGCAGCGCGGCCAAGGTCTTCGGTGAAGGGGTGACAATCCTCCAGGACGCGCTGGGCGGCCTCAGCACCGACCCGAAGCTCCCGACCCTCCTCGCACACCCCTCGCAGTGCGAGCTCAGCTGGGCCCAGGTCGGAGCGTTCCCATCCGGACATCTGGACATCGCCCGGCCCGATGGCCGGATCGTGTGCACCTCGCTGCGCCCGGCAGGCGGCCGAGACCGCTCCTACGCCGGCCAGCCGTGGCTCGCTCGCGCGCGCTCGGCCCGGCAGCTCCTGGCGCCGGTACACGACCCGGTCACCGGCCGACCCGTGGCCCTTCTGACCGTCCGCTCCACGGCGGGATGGCAGCTGCGCTCGTCGACCTCGACGCGGTGGGACCGAGCCTGGCCATGCAGCTCGCCGGACCCAAGAACCTCCGCTACATCGTCACGACCGCGGACGGCAGGGTTGTGCTCGCCCGATCCACGGAGCCGGCCCGGGCGCGCCGGCTGATCATCGATCCGCTCGGCGCACCCCGACCCGTCAGGCTCCTAGCCGCTCGCGGATCTCCTTCCACAGTTCGCGGAAGGCCACCGCGGCGCCGCCGCGCGGCGCGAATTCCTCGAGCGGCGCGCGAGCCTGGCCCATGCGCTCCACATCGGCGGCCAGGGGCACCACCGTGCGCAACATCTCGGGGCGCTGCGCGGCGAAGCTCTCCATGAGATCGCGGTGCATGCGCTTGCGCGAGTCGACCATCGAGAAGAACGGGAGCTTTTCGGTGCCGTCCCGGGCCACGTCGTCAATGCTGTCGAGCGTGCGGGCCGACAGCGCGGCCGGCAACAGCGGTATGAGCAGCGCATCGGCGGCCTCGAACACGCTCTCGGAGACCAGCGAGATGCTCGGCGGGCAGTCCAGGAACACGAAGTCGTACTCGGGGTTGAGCGGTTTCAGCACCTTCGTGAGCTGGCGCGCCGGCCGCTTGGTCGCGTCGAGATGCAGGTCCATGTGGCGGTAGGAGAAATCCGCCGGAAGCAGGTCGAGCCGCTCGTAGTCGGTGCCCTTGATCCGTGTGTCTGGATTCGTCTTGCCCCGCACCAGGCGGCGGCCGCCACCCTTGATCTTGGGCTTCACGCGCAGGAGGAACGTGCTCGCCCCCTGCGGGTCGAGGTCCCACAGCAGCGTGCTCGCGCCGTCGCGCGCGGCGAGGTAGGCGAGGTTCACCGCGGCCGAGGTCTTTCCTACGCCGCCCTTGATGTTGTAGGTGGCGAGGACCATGGGTGTGCGAAGCGTAGACTTCCGGCCTGGAAGTGAGGGGAGCAGCCACCGTCTGTCCGCGCTGTGGCACCGAGAATGTGTCCGGGGCGAAGTTCTGCACGGAGTGCGGATCGTCCCTGGCCACCTCGTGCCCGGACTGCGGCTCGGTCACCGCGCCGGGCCAGAACTTCTGCGCTGAATGCGGCGCGGCGCTGGCGCCCCGCTCGGCTTCGGTGCCGGTTGCCCCCGCCACCGGACCCGCCGCTCCGGCGCCCCGGCGCGACACGGCCGAGCTGCGCACGGTCTCGGTCCTGTTCGTGGACCTGGTCGGCTACACCTCGCTCTCGGAGCGACTCGATCCCGAGGACGTGCGCGACCTCCTCGGCCACTACTTCGACGCGGCGCGCCGGATCGTCGATCGCTACGGCGGGACGATCGAGAAGTTCATCGGTGACGCCGTCATGGCCGTGTGGGGGACCCCGGTCGCGCGCGAGGACGACGTCGAGCGCGCGGTGCGGGCCGCGCTCGAGCTGGTCGACGCCGTGGCCGCACTCCGCCATGGGGCCCGGGCCCCCGACCTTCAGGCCCGCGCCGGCGTGGTAACCGGACAGGCAGCGCTGCTGGTCAAGCCCGAGCAAGGCGTGGTCGTGGGCGATCGCGTGAACACCGCCGCCCGCGTGCAGGCGGCCGCCGAGCCGGGGACGGTCCTGGTCGACGACATCACCCGCCAGGTCACCTCGACGGCGATTGCCTACGAGGACGCCGGGGTCCACGAGCTCAAGGGCAAGAGCGAGCCGGTCCACCTGTGGCGGGCGGTCGAGGTTCTCGCGGGCACGCCCGGGGTCGACCGCGAGGGGCTCCGCGCCAGGTTCGTCGGCCGCGACGCCGATCTCCGTCTGGTCAAGGAGCTGTTCCACGCCGGCGTGAGTCGGCGCTCGGTGCGCCTGGTGGCCATCTCAGGGGCGGCCGGCGTCGGCAAGAGCCGGCTGCGCGCCGAGTTCCTCGAATATCTGACGCAGCTGCCCGACTGCGTCCTGTGGCACCCCGGCCGCTGCCTCCCGTACGGAGACGGCGTCGCCTATTGGGCGTTGGCCGAGATGGTGCGCCACCGGCTGGGTTTGCCCGAGGACGCCTCCGAGGAGGAGACCGAGGCCAAGCTGGCGGCGGGTCTGGAGCGCTGGGTCCTAGATCCGGCCGAGCGCGCGTTCGTCGCGCTGCGACTGGGCGTCCTGCTTGGCGTCGCCAAGCCGGGTCCGAGCCGCGAGGAGCTGTTCGCCGGCTGGCGGCTGTTCTTCGAGCGGCTGTCCGGGCACAGCCCGGTGGTGATGGCCTTCGAGGACATGCACTGGGCTGACGACGGCCTGCTCGACTTCGTCGAGTACCTGCTCGACTGGTCGACCGAGCACCCGATCTTCATCCTCGTCCTGGCTCGTCCCGAGCTGGCCGAGCGTCGTCCGGGTTGGCCCGCCGGGCACCGCGGCGCGGCCGCGGGATATCTCGACCCGCTTGGCGAACGGGCGATGGAGGAGCTGCTCGACTCCGTGGCCACGCTGCCGATCGAGGCCAAGCACCGGATCATCTCCCACGCTCAAGGCATCCCGCTGTACGCGATCGAGACGGTGCGAGCGCTGGCCGATCGCGGCGCGCTGGTCGAACGCGACGGTGCCCTGGTGCTCGCCGGGGAGCTCGGAGAGCTCGACGTTCCTCCGAGTCTGATCTCGCTGCTCGGCGCGCGGCTGGACAGGCTCGCCCCCGCTGAGCGCGAGATGGTCAAGGCGATGTCGGTGTTCGCGGGAAACTTCCCGCTCGCCGCCGTCCAGGCGCTGTCCGGACTGCCGGCGGCCGCGGCCAACGCGACCCTGGCCGCGCTGGTGCGCAAGCACGTGCTGACCGTCCAGCCCGACCCGCTGTCCCCCGACCGGGCGCAGTACCACTTCGCACAGATCCTTCTGCGCACTGTCGCGTACGACATGCTGACCAAGCGCGAGCGCCAGGCCGGTCATCTGGCCGCGGCCGAATACCTCTCGCGTGTATTCGCCAACGAGGGCGAGGACGTGGCCGAGGTCGTGGCGGCGGACTATCTCCAGGCCTACT
>DATFDC010000568.1:0-2505 GCA_035252415.1 Solirubrobacteraceae bacterium | reverse complement strand
GTCGCGGCTTCCCCGGCGCGCTGGTAACGGTGACGGTGTCACCGACTCCGGCACCGAACCCATTGGTGTTGGCTTCCATCACGATCTGACCGGTGCGCTGCGGCCAGTGACCCTCCTGGAGTGTGACCGCGTCGACCGAGCCGCCGGGCGTCGCGCGGCCGGCCAGCGTCAGCGGAGGCAGGAGCTCCACCGGCAGGCCCGGAGAGGAATCGGTGGCGTTCACGTCCGCCTCGGCGAACGGTCCCGCCGCGGCGCTCACCTGCGGGAGGTGGGTGGTGGCGGTCAGTTGCGCCGGCGTCGCGCGGGCGGCGTCGATCGTCGCCACCACGTGCGCGCCATGCTGCGAGGAGAACGCGCGATCAAATGTCGCGTGAGAGTCCACGAGCAGCGTGAGGCCGAGAACCGAGGACGCGGTGGAGACGACGAGCACCAGCGCGATGACGATCGTCTGGACCCCCCGTCGGCGGCCGATCCCGCCGCGCACAGCATGGGCCACCGCTCCGGGGCTCATAGCAGCCCCTCGGCCGCGCGCGGCATCGGAAGCGGATCACGATCCCAGCCGGCGATCCGGCCGTCGAGCAGATGGACTGCGCGGTGGGCATAGCGCGCCGCCAGCTCAGGGTTGTGCGTGACCATCACGAGGGTTTGCCCGGAGCGGTTGAGGTCGAGCAGCAACTCGCCGATCTCCTCGCCCGTGGCGGTGTCGAGCGCCCCGGTCGGCTCATCGGCCAGCAACACGTCGGGCCGGTTGACCAGGGCGCGGGCGATCGCCACGCGCTGACGCTCGCCGCCGGAGAGCCGGCCCGGGTAGGCGTCCCGGTGGCGTTCGAGGTGCAGCGCGGCCAGCAATTCGCCGACGCGCGCCCGTGCCCGCGACCGGGACATACCGGCCAGCTGCGCCGGCAGCATGACGTTGTCGGCGACGGTCAGGTCGTCGAGCAGGTTGAAGAACTGGAAGACCATCCCGACCTGCCGCCGGCGGCACCGGGCCATCCCGGTCTCCGTGAGCCGGTCGATCCGCCGGCCGGCCACGGTGATCGTGCCCGTGGTCGGCCGGTCCAGACCGGCGATGAGGTTGAGCAGGGTCGATTTCCCGCTGCCCGACGGCCCCATCACGGCCACCGCCTCACCCGCCGCGATCTCGAGCGTTATCCCGTCCACGGCAGGCTGTCCCGCGCCGTCGTAGCGCTTGGTTACGTCGTTGATCTGCACTAGAGCGTCCATGGGCAGAACCTACGGAGCGCGGTGTGTTCTGTCGTCGCCCGCGGTATGTAACTTCGCCTACCGCGCTAGGCGTACCCCGGCTCCGGATCATCCTTGCGAGGTACGTGAGTACGCAGCAAGATGGATGACGGCGCGGGTGAGCGGGGCGATAATTAGGCCGATGGCGGAGCTCACGCCCACGACGATGCGCCGACGTCTGCGGGCAGCGGTCGAGTTCGCGCGATCGGTCGAGCCGCGAACGCTGCCGTCCAGGCGGGACCTCTACCTCGACGCGGCGCTGGCCGTGCTCATTGTCCTCGCGGCGCGCCTGACCAGTCACGGCGGGGGCGAAGCGGGGCCGCTGCTGGTCGCCGCCGTGCTGCTTGCGGGCCGCCGCCTGTTCCCGCTGACGGCGTGCGTGCTGCTGGTGATCGAGGTGCTCGCGGCGAGGTACAGGGGCGAGCCGATGGCGGTCGTCATCGTCGTCTTCGCGGGTTACTCGGCGGTGAGGTACAGCCGCTTCCGGGGTGCAGCGCTTGTCACGGTCCCCTGGCTGTGGGTGATCGTGGGCAGCTTCCTGTGGGGATCGACAGCGCTGCTGATCCTGGTGTCGCTGGCGTTGACGGTGACCGTCGGGTACGCGGTGCACTCCGTTGCCGAGCGCGACCGGATGCTCGCCGAGCACGAGGCCGCCACCCGCCGCGCGCTCGAACTCGAACGGGCCCGGATCGCCTCAGAGCTCCACGACGTCGTCACGCACAACGTCGCCGTCATGATCGTCCAGGCCGGTGCGGCGCGGCAGGTCCTCGCCGAGGCGCCCGACGAGGCCAGGGGGGCGTTGCTGGCCGTGGAGGCGAGCGGCCGCGCCGCGATGACCGAGCTCCGTCACCTGCTCGGACTGCTCAGCCCCGGTCAGGCCCCGGGCGAGGCAGCCGCCACACCGGACGGCCCCGCGCCCGCCGAGCTCGAGCCGCAGCCGGGACTGGCTCAGCTTCCCGCACTGGTCGATCGGTTGACCGCGGCCGGCTTGCCGATCGACCTGCGCGTCGGCGAGCTCCCCGACGAGCTGTCGCCGGGGCTCGACCTTGCGCTGTTCCGCGTGATCCAGGAGGCACTCACGAACGTGATCAAGCACGCCGGCAAGCCACCCACGATCGTGAGTCTCAACTGCGACGACGGCCAGCTCGTAGTGGAGGTGGCCGACACCGGCCGGCCGATCCCCGCCGCTGGGCCCGCGGTGCCCGCCGGCGCTGGGCGAGGGCTTGTCGGACTTCGCGAACGGATCGCGCTGTACGGCGGAGT
>DATFDC010000567.1:0-11808 GCA_035252415.1 Solirubrobacteraceae bacterium | reverse complement strand
GGTGACCGCCACCGAAACCACCACGGCTCTGGACAAGCTGTGCGTGGACACCATTCGCACGTTGTCGATGGACGGCGTGCAGAAGGCCAACTCCGGCCATCCGGGAACGCCGATGGCGCTGGCGCCCGTGGCCTACGTCCTCTACGCCCGGGTCATGCGCCACAGCCCACGCCAGCCGGATTGGCCCGATCGGGACCGATTCGTCCTGTCGTGCGGCCACGCCTCGATGCTCCTGTACTCGACGCTGTACCTGGCCGGCTACGACGTCAGCCTCGAGCACGACCTCATGCAGTTCCGCCAGCTCGGGTCGCGGGCGGCGGGGCATCCCGAGTCCCACGACATGCCCGGGATCGAGGTGACCACGGGTCCGCTGGGGCAGGGCATCTCGCACGCGGTGGGGATGGCGCTGGCCGAGCGGATGCTCGCGGCGCGGTTCAACCGCCCCGGACACGAGATCGTCGATCACCGCACGTACGTGATCGCCTCCGAGGGCGACCTCGAGGAGGGGATCTCCGGCGAGGCGTGCTCGCTGGCAGGGCACCTCGGGCTGGGGAGGCTGATCTCGTTCTTCGACCGCAACCACATCTCGATCGAGGGCGACACCAAGGTCTCCTTCTCCGAGGACGTCGGCAAGCGCTACGAGGCGTACGGGTGGCACGTCCAGAACCTGGGGGAGGACGTCGAGCTCGATTCGCTGCAGGGCGCGCTCGAGAACGCGATCGCCGTCGAGGACAGGCCCTCGCTGATCATCGTCCGCACGCACATCGCGCAGGGCAGCCCGAACAAGCACGACACCGCGGGCGCCCACGGCTCGCCGCTCGGCGAGGAAGAGGTCAAGCTGACCAAGCAGGCGATCGGGTGGCCGTCGCTCGAGCCGTTCTTCGTGCCGCCCGAGGCGCGTGAGCACTTCGGGCGCTGCGTCGAGCGCGGCGCGGAGTACGAGTCCGAGTGGCGGACGCGGTTCGACGCGTATGCGCAGGCGCACCCGGAGCTCGCGAGTGAGTTCGAGCGCCTCGTCGCCCGCCGGCTGCCCGAGGGCTGGGACGCCGAGGTGCCGCGCTTCCACGCCTCGGGCACGATGACCGCGACCCGCAAGTCATCCGAGACCGTGCTCCAGTGGGCGGCCGCCCAGGTCCCTGAGCTGGTCGGCGGCTCGGCCGACCTCGCGCCCTCGACGCTCACGCTGATCGATGGTGCCGGCAGCGTCGAGGCGGGGCAGTACGAAGGACGCAACCTGCACTTCGGCATCCGCGAGCACGCGATGGGCGCGATTGTCAACGGGCTCACGCTCCACTACCTGCGCGGCTACGGATCGACGTTCTTCACGTTCACCGACTACATGCGCGGCTCGATCCGGCTGGCCGCGCTGATGAAGCTCCCGTCGATCTTCGTGTGGACGCACGATTCGATCGGTCTGGGCGAGGACGGCCCGACCCACCAGCCGATCGAGCACCTGGCCGGCCTGCGCGCGATGCCCGGGCTGCGCGTGATCAGGCCGGCGGGCGCGAACGAGACCGCGCTGGCCTGGCACTACGCGATCAAGGCGACCGATCACCCAAGCGGGCTCGTGCTCTCGCGGCAGGGCATTCCGACGTGGAACCCGGCCGCGGTGCCCGACGACGCGATCGATCGCGGCGCCTACGTGCTGCGCTACTCCTACAACGAGCCAGAACCGCCGGAGCTGATCCTGATCGCCACGGGCACCGAGGTGCACATCTGCGCGCGCGCAGCCGACGCGCTCGAGGCCGACGGGATCGCTACGCGGCTGATCAGCATGCCGTGCATGGAGAACTTCGCCGCTCAGGACGCCTCGTACCGGGAGAAGGTGCTTCCGGCGGCGTGCCGGGCCCGCGTGGCGGTCGAGGCGGCGAGTCCGTTCGGCTGGCGTGAATGGGTGGGCGATGCCGGCGAGATCATCGGGATGGAGACGTTCGGCGCCTCGGCACCCGCCGGCGCGCTCTACAAGCACTTCGGCTTCACGCCGGAACGGGTCGCGGACGTGGGTCGGGAGGTCGTCAAGCGCTTGCGCTCCGGCTAGCGCGGAAAAGGGGGTTTGCACATGAGCACGATCACCGAGCTGAACCCGCGCCTGCTGGCGCTCACCGAGGCGGGGGTGAGCGTGTGGCTCGACCAGATCCGCCGCTCGATGGTCGAGGGGGGCGAGCTCGCCCGGATGGTCGCCGTGGAGTCGCTGCGCGGTGTGACCTCGAATCCGGCGATCTTCGAGAAGGCGATCCTCGGCTCCGACGACTACGACGAGGACCTGCGGACACTGGCCCGGGAGAACCTCGACTCTGTGGCGATCTACGAGCGGATTGCCATTCGCGACGTGCAGCTCGCGGCCGACGTGATGGCCGACGTGCACCGGAGCTCCAACGGCCGCGACGGGTTCGTCTCCTTGGAGGTGGCCCCCGAGCTCGCCCACGACACCGATGGCACGATCGAGCAGGTGCGCTCGTTCTGGAAGCGGGTCGACCGCGCCAACGTGATGATCAAGATCCCGGGGACGCCGGAGGGCGTGCCGGCCATCGAGCAGGCGCTGTACGAGGGGATCAACGTCAACGTCACGCTGCTGTTCTCGGTGGCAGCGTACGAGAAGGTGGCCGAGGCTTATCTACATGCGCTCGAGCGCCGGCAGAACGAGGGGCTCTCGCTGGATGTCAACTCGGTGGCGAGCTTCTTCGTCTCGCGCGTGGACACCGTGGTCGATCGGCGCCTGGAGGAGCTCGGGCGGAGTGACCTGGCCGGCAAGGCCGCGCTGGCCAATGCACGCGCGGCGTACCGGCGGTTCGGCGAGTTGTTTTCCGGCCCGCGCTGGGAGGGGCTGCGTCACGGGGGCGCGGCCGTGCAGCGACCGCTGTGGGCGTCCACCGGGGTCAAGAACCCGCACTACTCCGACGTGATGTACGTGGACGGATTGGTCGGCGCGCACACCGTGAACACGATGCCGCTGCCCACGCTGCTGGCGACCGCGGATCATGGATCGGTGAGCGGCCCGACGGCCGAGCACGATCCGAGCGACGAGTTGGCCGCGCTCGCCGAGGCGGGCATTGACCTCGACCAGGTGACCGACGAGCTTCTCGTGGACGGCGTCAAGCAGTTCGAGGAGGCCATGACCCGGCTGCTCGCGGGCGTGGAGGAACAGCGCGCCGCGGTGGTGACCGGCCAGCCGAGCCGGATCCAGGCCCGGCTCCCGATCCTGTTGACGGCACCGGTCGGCGATCGCGTGAAACGCGCCGTGGCCGACAACGTGGCTCAGCGCGTGTGGCGGAAGGATGTGACGTTGTGGGGCGAGGCGGGGACGCCGGAGATCGAGGACCGGCTGGGCTGGTTGACCGTGTCCGAGCCGATGCTCGAGCACGCCGGGGATCTGGAGGCGTTCGCGGCGGCGTGCCGGGAGGACGGGTTCACGGACGCCGTGCTCCTCGGGATGGGCGGCTCGTCGCTCGGACCCGAGGTGATCCGGCGCTCGTTCGGCGACATCCCGGACGCGCTCCGGCTGCAGGTGCTCGATTCCACGCACCCCGACGAGGTGCTGCGCGTGCAGGACTCGGTGGATCTCGAGAAGACCCTGTTCGTGGTCTCGTCGAAGTCGGGATCGACGATCGAGACGCTCTCGCACTACCGGTACTTCTCGTCGATGGCCCGGCCCGAACAGTTCGTGGTGGTGACCGATCCGGGGAGCCCTTTGGCGCGGCTGGCCTCCGACGACGGCCTGCGCCGGTGCTTCCTGAATCCGGCCGACATCGGCGGGCGCTACTCGGTTTTGTCCTACTTCGGACTGGTCCCGGCGGCGCTGATGGGCGTGAACATCGAGGCGCTGCTCCACCGCTGCCAGGTGGCCGAGCAGATGTGCGCGCACTACGACTCGAGCGAGTCCAACTCGGGGCTTTGGTTCGGCGCGACGATCGGCGAGCTGGCGCGCCAGGGCCGCGACAAGCTGACGTTCGTGGTGTCCTCGCCGATCGAGAGCTTCGGGCTGTGGGCCGAGCAGCTCGTGGCAGAGTCGACCGGCAAGCTGGGGCGGGGGATCCTGCCGGTGGTCGACGAGCCGTTGAGCGACTCGGTCGACGTGTACGGGGATGACCGGGTGTTTGCGTACCGCCGCAACCCGCATCAGCCCGAGGAGCGCCTGGATGCGGTGATCGAGGCGCTCGCCGGCGCCGGACATCCGACGATTACGCTGCCGGTGCACGGTGCGGCCGACCTCGGCCGGATCTTCTTCCTGACCGAGTTCGCGGTCGCGGTGGCCGGCTGGGTGCTCGAGATCAACCCGTTCGACCAGCCCAACGTGCAGGAGGCCAAAGACGCCACGGCTCGCGTGCTCGAGTCGGGCGGCGGGGCTGCTTCGGCCGGTTCCGCGGGGGATGACGCGCTGCGGGCCCTCCTGGGTGATCTGCGGCCGCCGGGATACTTGGCGCTCCTGGGTTACCTGCCGCCCTCTGAGGCGGTGGACGCGGCGGTGGCCGATCTGCGGGTGGCGGTCCGCGCCGCCACCGGGGTGGCCACGACATTCGGCTACGGGCCGCGCTACCTGCACTCCACCGGGCAGCTCCACAAGGGCGGCGCCTCGACGGGGCGCTTCCTGCAGATCGTCGGCACGCCGGCGCGGGACGCCGAGATTCCCGGCGCCGGGTACTCGTTCGGGACGCTGATGGGCGCGCAGGCGGCGGGCGATCTCGAGACGTTGCGAGCCCATGGTCTGCCCGCCGAGCGGGTAGAGGCGGAGGGAGACCCGGCCGCCGCCGTCCGGGCGCTGACCGAGCGGATCACCGCGATTCTTCAGGAGAGCTGAGCCGATGCAGAGTGCCGCCGTTGCGACCGAGTTCGAGCAGGACAATCCGCTTATCGAGGGTCTGGAACGGCTCCCGGTCCGCCCGACCTCGCTGGTGATCTTCGGCGCGACCGGCGACCTCGCCCATCGGAAGCTGTTGCCGGCCCTTTACAACCTGGCCCACGAGGGTGCGCTTCCCGAGCGCTTCGAGCTGATCGGGGTGGCCCGCAGCGAGTTCACGCACGACGAGTTCCGGGAGGAAGCGCGGCAGTCGATCGAGCGGTTCTCGCGCCGGCAGCCGGACCCGAAGGTGCTGAACGGACTGCTCGGCGAGATGCGCTACGTGTCGGGTGGGTTCGATTCCGACCAGGTGTACGGCGAACTCGGAGACACACTCCGCGAGTTCGACCAGCGCGCCAGCGAACCGCTCAACCGCGTCTTCTACCTGTCGACCGCCCCGCAGTTCTTCCCGGTGATCTCCGGCAAGCTCGGCGACGCGGGGTTGTCTCAGTGCGAGCAGGCCGAGACGCGGATCGTGATCGAGAAGCCGTTCGGTTACGACCTGGCCTCGGCACAGCAGTTGAACGCTCAGGTCCTCGAGGTGTTCGACGAGTCCCAGGTGTTCCGCATCGATCACTACCTCGGCAAGGAGACGGTCCAGAACCTGATGGCGTTGCGCTTCGCCAACGCGCTGTTCGAGCCGGTCTGGAATCGCAACTTCATCGACCACGTCCAGATCACCGCGGCGGAAGACATCGGGATCGGTGGGCGGGCCGGCTACTACGAGGGCGCGGGCGCCCTGCGCGACCTCGTCCAGAACCACATGATGCAGCTCCTGGCCCTGCTGACCATGGAACCGCCCAGCTCGTTCGACGCCGATCGCGTGCGCGACGAGAAGCTCAAGGTGCTCGAGTCGATCGTGCCGCCTTCGCCCGGCGACGTCGCGTCGATGACGGTGCGGGCGCAATACGGACCTGGGACGGTGGGCGGCAAGCGCGTGACGGGATATCTGGAAGAGGAGGGGGTGGACCCGCATTCACGCACCGAGACGTACGCGGCGCTGCGCCTGAACGTCTCGAACTGGCGCTGGGCCGGGGTACCGGTGTACCTGCGGACCGGCAAGCAGCTGGCGCGTAAGGTCACCGAGATCGTCGTGACTTTGAAGCCGGTGCCCCACCTGGCGTTCAAGAACATCGGGTCGATCGGGGTGCAGCCCAACCAGATCATCCTGACCGTCCAGCCCGACGAGGGCGTGTCGGTCTCGCTGGGGGCGAAGATCCCCGGCGCGACGATGCGGATCCGCCCGGTCAACATGGAGTTCCGGTACGGGACCTCGTTCCTGTCGGAGTCGCCCGAGGCGTACGAACGGCTGATCCTCGACGCGATGCGCGGCGACGCGACGCTGTTCACCCGCGGTGACGAGATCATCGCGCTGTGGCGGATCATCGACCCGATCCTGCAGGGGTGGCACGCGGACACCGAGTCTCCGATCCCCCAGTATCAGGCCGGGTCGGCCGGACCCGCTGAGGCCGACGCCCTGCTCGAAGGCGACCGCAGGTGGCGGCGGCTGTGATATCCGGCGGATGGCCTGATCGCGACAGCGTGGGGCGATCATGAGCGAAGATGTCTGGTCGGCCCAGGACACCAACCCGGATGCCATCGAGGCGGCGATGCGCGAACTGCTGCGCGAGCGCCACGCCGCCAACCAGGGTCTGGCGCCGGCGCGCGTCCTCAACCTGATTGTCGTGGTGGATCGCTCCTGGAAGGGCGAGATCGCCAACCGGCTAGAGCGAGTCGGGCGCTACCACGCCTCGCGCACGATCCTGTGCGCGGTCGAGGAGAGCCGCGACACGCTCGACGCCTTCGTGGCGATGAGCTATGACGAGCGCGCGGGGATCGGCGTCATCCGCGAGCAGGTCGAGATCGACATGGGACCCGAGCACCTCGGCGCGCTCGCGACGATCGTCGACCCGATCGTGATCGCCGAGATTCCCACCGTCCTCTGGTCTCCTCATGGCCACGAGGCCGCGGTCGAGGCGCTCGTGGAAATGACCGACGTGATGCTGATCGACTCAGACGATTCACCCGACCCGGCGACCGGCCTCGAGCGGGCCGAGGAGGAGTTGAGCTCGTCGTACGTCGTCGACCTGGCCTGGCTGCGCACGACGCCCTGGCGCGAGCGGCTGGCGGCCAGTTTCGATTCGCCGGGACGGCGGGCCATGCTCGCCTCCGTCGACGGCTTCACGGTCCGCCATCACGTGAACTCGGAAGCCAGCGCGCTGCTGTTGGCCGGGTGGATCTCCTCGCGTCTGCGCTGGGACATCCGGCCGCTCGAGTCGCTCAACGGTTCGGGCCTGCGCGGCCGTGCCTATACCAACAACCCGCGTTACGTCGACATCCGTCTGCAGCCGTTCGAGCAGGACGTGCCGGGGCTCGCAGGGGTCACGGTGGCGTGGCAGGCGGGATGCACGCTGTCGCTCGATCGGGCCCTGGGCGGGCTGCGCGCGCACGAGTACTCGCCGGACCGCGGCGGGCAAGAATGGCTTGTGCTGGGAGGCTCGCGTGGGGAGGGCGGGATCCTCGGCGAAGGAATCCGGCAGGCCCATCTGCGCGATCCCACCTATGCACCGGCACTCCGAGCCGCGAGGGAGCTCTGCCCCGATGGCGGTTGAGATCGAAATCCTCGACGACCCCGCGCGCGCCTGCGCCGCGATGCTCGTGGGCATCGCCGCCGGGGGCGGGGACATCGTGCTGACCGGCGGATCGACGCCGCGGGCCGCGTACGGCGAGTTCGTCGAGGCGGTCCGGACCGTGGGCATCGACGTGTCCGGGTGCGTGGTGTGGTTCAGCGACGAGCGCTGCGTCCCGCCCGAGGACGACCGCTCGAATTACGGGATGGTTCGCGAGGCGCTGCTGGACCCGTTGGCGGAGTCCGGCGGCGGCCTCCCCACCGTGCACCGGATGCGAGGCGAACTGGGTCCTTCCGATGGGGCTACCGAGTACGAACGCGAGCTACGCGGCGCCGGCTCGCCGCGTTTTGACCTGGTGCTGCTCGGGATCGGGCCCGACGGGCACCTGGCCTCGATGTTCCCCGACCAGGACTCGCTGAACGAGCGCTCGCGGTTGGTGCTCGGCGTTCCCGAGGCCGGGCTCGAGCCCTTCGTCCCGCGGGTGACGCTGACGTTTCCGGCGCTGGTCAACGCGCGCCAGATCGTATTCCTGGCCACCGGAGAGTCGAAGGCCGAAGCGGTAGCCGCGGCCTTCGGGCCGGAGGCCAGGCCCGACCCACACGTGCCCTCCTCGCTGCTCGCCTCGCACGCCAAGGACGTCAAGGACGTCAAGGTGCTGCTCGATCGCGATGCCGGGAAGCTCGTGGAGTCGGTGGCGGAGCGCGCGTGAGCGGCGAAGACTTCGTCTTCGCTTGCGAGTTCGGCTGGCGCCGAACTCGGAAACGGGGGTACGTGAGGTGAGCTCGGTCATCGGCGTCGACCTGGGCGGGACCAAGGTCGTCGTGGCGTGCCTGAGGGGCCGCGAGATCGGCGACTCGGTGCTCGAGGCGACCGACCGAACCGGGAGCGGCGCGCTGATCGACCAGCTGGTCGCGTGCGTGAACCGGATTCGCCCCGATGATCTGGCCGCGGTCGGGATCGGCGTCCCATCGGTGGTGGAGTTCGCCACCGGGCGCGTGGTCTCGTCGGTCAACATCCCACTGGTCGATGTGCCACTGCGCAAGGTGCTCGGCGAGCGCCTCGACGTGCCCGTGTTCGTCGACAACGACGCCACCGTGGCCGCGCTGGCCGAGGCGCATGACACGGATCTGCGGTTGGTGGCGCGCAACCTCGTGATGCTCACGGTCGGGACCGGAGTGGGGGGCGGGATCGTGCTCGGGGGTCGGATCTATCGCGGCGCCACCGGTGGCGCGGGCGAGTTCGGCCACACGCTGGTCGGACTGGATGTCAGCGGCTCGGCGGATGTGCCGTCGCCGGGGGCGCACTTTCCCCAGGTCGGGTCCCTCGAGTACGCGGCGGCCGGCCACGCGCTGGACCGGCTGGCCGAGGAGGCCGCGGCTTCTCACGCCGATTCCGCCCTGGGACGGGTCAAGGCTTCGGGAAAGCCGGTGCTCGGCGCCGAGGCGGTCGAGGCCGCGCAGTCCGGCGATCCGGTCGCGGCCCGGATCGTGGAGATCTGGGCCGAGCGGGTGGGGATCGGCATCGCGAACGCGATCAACACGTTCGATCCCGAGGAGGTGGTGATCGGCGGTGGAGCGGCCCGGGCCGGCGAGTTGCTGCTCGAGCCGGCGCGCCGCGTGGCGCTCGGGTATGTCGTCCCCGGGCTGGGCGGCGGCACGAACATTCGCCTGGCCTGGCACGGCGTGCGCGCCGGCGTGCTCGGTGCCGCGCTGCTGGCCGCTCAGGAGGTCGAGGCGTCGGCTCATGGGAGCGATGTCAACGGACCCGGGTCAACCGGGTCGAACGCGGCGGAGAGGTTGCCCCTCAACGCCAACGAGGAAGCGAGCGGGTCATGACCAAGCGAGTCATCGAGTGCAACATCTGCGGCGAGCCGCTGTCGGCGGCGACCGACGATGAGTTGAGGTCGCAGGTGCAGCGGCACTATGCGAGCGAGCATCCGGACTCGGGTATGGAGGAGGAGCAGGCGCGGGAGATGATCTCGCGCGAGGCCTACGACGCCGGCGACGCGTAGCTACGCGTCTGTCGTCGGGACCGGGGGGTTGTTCGCATGCAGATCGTTCTCGTCCGTCACGGTGAGACCGAATGGAGCAAGAGCGGCCAGCACACCAGCCGCACCGATCTGCCGCTGCTCGAGGAGGGGCGGGCGCGTGCGCAGGCGCTCGCGCCGATCTTGCGTCGGTGGGATTTCTCGCTGGTGCTGACCAGCCCGCTGCGTCGGGCGCGCGAGACCTGCGAGCTGGCCGGCTTCGCCGACCGAGCCGAGGTGTGCGAGGACCTGCGCGAGTGGGACTACGGCGACTATGAGGGGCTGACCACGCCGCAGATCCGCGAGGAGCGGCCGGATTGGTTCTTGTGGCGCGATGGGTGTCCTGATGGGGAGCAGCCGGATGAGGTGGGCGCCCGGGCGGATCAGGTGATTGACCGGCTTCGTCAGGCGGAGGGCGACGCGCTGGCGTTCGCGCACGGTCACATCTTCCGGGTGATCGCGGCGCGGTGGATCGAGCTGCCGGCGTCCGGCGGCGCGCGGCTGTCACTGAAGGCCGGCGCGGTATGCGCGCTGGGGTTCGAGCGCGAGACGCAGGTGATCGCGCTCTGGAACGAGACGCCGCAGCCGCAGTAGCCGCGCTCTGAGTGTGCGCTCGGGCGTGACGTTTGTCACCCCGGATTTCGGCCGCGCGCCACTTACGCGCGGTCGTCGCGCTGCCTAGTCTGACTGGCATGAAAACGACGAATACACAGACCGATGGACTCGCCATCGAGGTGCGCGATCTGCGCAAGTCCTACGGCGAGATCGAGGCTGTGCGCGGAGTGAGCTTTGAGGTGATGCGGGGCGAGGTGTTCTGTCTGCTGGGGCCGAACGGCGCCGGCAAGACCACCACGGTCGAGATCCTCGAGGGCTATCGCGAGCGCACGGCGGGGGAGGCCAGGGTGCTCGGCATGGATCCTTTGCGTGGGCAGCGCGAGCTACGCGACCGCGTGGGGATCGTGCTCCAGCAGTCCGGCGTGCAGACCGACCTGACCGTGGCCGAGTTGATCGAGATGTACAGCCGCTACTACTCGCGCCGCCGGCCGGTCGACGAGCTGATCGAACTCGTCGAGCTCGGCTCGAAGCGCGACGTGCGGGCGCGCGAGCTGTCCGGCGGGCAGCGCCGCCGTCTCGATCTCGCGCTGGGGCTGGTCGGCGATCCCGATCTGCTCTTTTTGGATGAGCCAACGACGGGATTCGATCCCGGGGCCCGGCGCCATGCCTGGTCGACGATCCGCTCGCTGTGCGATCTCGGCAAGACCGTGTTCCTCACCACTCACTACATGGACGAGGCGCAGCATCTGGCCGACCGCGTGGCGGTCATGAACGCCGGACAGATCATCGCGATGGGCCGGCCCGAGGAGCTCGGCGGCCGTGACCTGCGCCCGGCCGAGATCCGGTTCACGCTGGATGCGGACTGGTCGCTCGGCGACCTCCCCGATATTCCGTGTGAGACGCGCTCGCTCGAGGGCGATCGGGTTGTGGTGTTGACCAAGGAGCCCGTGGTGGCCGCGCAGCGCATCACTACGTGGGCGCTCGAGCACGAGGTCGACCTCGGCCACTTCTCGGTCAGCCAGCCGACGCTCGAGGACATCTACCTCGAGCTCACCGGCTCCGGGGAAGAGAATGACCAGATTGCTGAGGAGGTAGTTCGATGAGCGCGGTTGCCACCACATCGTCTGTGCGGCGGGACTTGGGCTTGGTCGCCTGGCAGGTCCGCTATGAGCAGCGGGCCTTCTGGCGCAACCGGGGCCGCGGGATCTTCACGTTCGTGTTCCCGCTGATGTTCCTGGTCATCTTCGCCTCGCTGGACCGGGGAGCGCACATCAAGGAGCTAGGCGGGATCTCATTCGACACGTTCTTCGTCCCCGGGATCCTGGCCTATGGTGTGATCACCACGACGTACGTGAACATGGCGATGAGCACGGCGATCCTGCGCGACCAGGGTGTCCTGAAGCGGATGCAGGGAACGCCGCTTCCCCGATGGGCCTACATCGCCGCGCGGATCGGGTCGACGGTGGTGCTCGTGCTGGCGATGACCGCGATCACGCTCGCGCTCGGCGCCATCGCCTACGGCGTCCACATCCGCGCCTCGACGCTGCCCGGGCTGTTCGTCACGCTCGTGCTGGGGACTGCCGCGTTCACGACGCTCGGGATCGGCATCGCGCGCTTCATTCCGAACGCCGAAGCCGGGCCGGTCATCGTGAACCTCACGATCCTGCCGCTGACGTTCATCTCGAGCATCTGGTTCCCCGCCACCTCGATGCCCCATGCGCTGAACAGCATCGCCAAGTTCTTCCCGATCCGGCCGCTGGCGG
>DATFDC010000566.1:0-9274 GCA_035252415.1 Solirubrobacteraceae bacterium | reverse complement strand
CGACCAGCGCCGCCTGGTCGAGGACGCGCTCAGCGACCTCGACTTCAGCGCGCTCGCCCCGGCCGACGGAGACCGAAGCTAAGTGGAAGAGATCGCTCAGGTCTGGGCGCGAGCCCTGTTCGAGGTGGCCAAGGAGCACGACCTCCTCGACAAGGTGCGCGAGCAGCTGGGCGCGTTCATCGACGCGCTGAGTGAGAACCGCGAGCTGATGGTGTTCTTCTTCTCGCCTTACTTCTCCACTCAGGAGAAGAAAGACGGGCTGGAGCGGGCGGTGACCGGGGCTGAGCCGGTACTGATGAACTTCCTCGAGGCGCTGATCGAGCGTCACCGGATGCCGGCGCTGTTCCGCATCAAGGCGCGCTACGAGGTCCTGTGGGAGGACGAGCGCGACCTGCTGCCGGTGGAAGTGACGAGCGCCGTCGAGCTCGACAAGGCCACCGTCAGCACGATCGGGAAGCGGATCGGAGAGCAGACCAAGCGGACGGTCGAGCTCTCGAGCAAGGTCGATCCGGACATCCTCGGTGGGATCGTCTTGCGCGTGGGCAACGTGATCCTCGACGCCTCGATCCGAAATCGCCTGGAACAACTTCGTAAGCAAGTCGCGCGGGCCTAGCTACCCTCGCCCGCCAAGGAGTCACGAATGCAGATCAAGCCCGACGAGATCACCTCAATCCTCAAGAACCGGATCGAAGGACTCGACACCTCCAGCGCCGACCTCACCGAGGTCGGGACGGTGCTGTCGGTGGCCGACGGGATCTGCCGGATCCACGGCCTGGACGACTGCATGTCGTTCGAGATGCTCGAGTTGCCCCACGACGTCACCGGACTGGCTCTGAACCTCGAGTCCGACAACGTCGGCGCGGTGCTGTTCGGCGAGTGGGAGAAGATCGTCGAGGGCGACACGGTCAAGCGGACCAAGCGCCTGCTCGAGATCCCGGTCGGGGACGAGCTCCTCGGGCGCATCGTCGACCCGCTCGGCAACCCGCTCGACGGCAAGGGCGAGATCAACACCGACAAGTCGCGGCCGTCGGAGTTCAAGGCGCCCGGCGTGGTCCAGCGCCAGCCGGTCAAGGAGCCGATGCTCACCGGCCTGAAGGCGGTCGACTCGATGATCCCGATCGGCCGTGGGCAGCGCGAGCTGATCATCGGCGACCGCCAGACCGGCAAGACCGCGATCGCGATCGACGCGATCATCAACAACAAGGACCGCGACCTGCGCTGCGTGTACGTGGCGATCGGTCAGCGCAAGGCGACCGTGGTTGGTCTGGCCAAGACGCTCGAGGATGCCGGGGCGCTCGAGAACACGATCATCGTGATGGCCGCCGCCGACGAGGCCGCGCCGATCAAGTTCCTCGCGCCATACGCCGGGTGCGCGATGGGCGAGCACTTCCTCTACAACGGCGAGGCGGCGCTGGTCGTCTATGACGACCTTTCGAAGCACGCGGTGGCCTACCGGCAGATGTCGCTGCTGTTGCGTCGCCCGCCGGGTCGCGAGGCGTATCCCGGCGACGTCTTCTACCTGCACTCGCGGCTGCTCGAGCGCGCGGTGAAGCTGAACGACGACCTGGGCGGAGGCTCGCTGACCGCGCTACCGGTGATCGAGACCCAGGCCGGCGACGTGTCGGCCTACGTGCCGACCAACGTGATCTCGATCACCGACGGCCAGATCTACCTCGAGCCGGGACTGTTCAACTCGGGCGTGCGCCCGGCGATCAACGTCGGCATCTCGGTCTCGCGCGTGGGCGGCAGCGCCCAGATCAATCCGATGCGCAAGGTGGCCGGACGTTTGAAGCTCGAGCTCTCCCAGTACCGCGAGCTCGAGGCGTTCTCGCAGTTCGGATCCGAGCTCGATCCCGAGACGCAGCGGACGCTGGCCCGAGGCGAGCGCCTGGTCAAGACCCTCAATCAGGCCGAGCGCCATCCGATGCCGGTCGAGGACCAGGTGATTCAGGTGTACGCCGCCACCAACGGGTACGTGGACCGGATCGTGGTCGACAAGGTCGACCGCTTCCTGGCCGGCCTCACCGATTACATGCGCGGCAACGAGGCCGAGTTGCTTCAGAAGATCGCCGGCGGAGACTGGGGCGACGACACCCAGAAGGCCGTCGAGTCGGCCGTGTCGAGCTTCGCCGAGGACTTCGGCTTCGATCTGGACGAGGAGGGGCATCCGCTCGACGAGGACGGAGACGACCAGCGGTCTCCAGGACGCTCGCGCGAGGACGAGCACAAGGACAAGGATCGGGGCGACCAGGAGGATCAGGCAGAAGCGGCGTGAGCCGCAGCGCCCTGAGCACGTTCGATGCCGCAGTCCCAGCGCGACGTTCGCAACCGCATCGGCGCGGTCAAGAACATCCAGAAGATCACCCGCGCCATGGAGATGGTGGCGGCTGCCCGTCTGCGGCGCGCCGAGCAGCGGATCGAGGCGCTGCGCCCGTACGCCGACGCGATCCGGCGGATGACCCGCCAGGCGGCCGAGGCCGCGGGCCGGGTCCCGCAACTGCCGATCCTCGAGGAGCACGACCAGGTGTCCAAGGTCGGCCTGCTGCTGATCGCCGGCGACCGCGGCCTGGCCGGCGCGTTCAACTCCCAGATCGTGCGCGCGGGGGTGGCCGCCGGCCGTGAGCATGACGGCGACGGACGCACGGCGGTGTACTTTGCCTCAGGACGCCGCCCGGCCACCTCGCTGAGCTTCCGCGGCCTCGAGCCGGCCGAGAGCTTCACAGGGTTCACCGATCGCCCGGCGTACGCCGACGCTCGGCGGATCGCCGAGCGGCTGATGGCGGCCTACATCGACGGCGAGGTCGATCAGGTCGAGATCCTCTACAACGGGTATATCTCCCCGGTCGCGCAGGTGGTGCGTCGCGAGACCCTGCTTCCGCTCCAGCAGGCCACGGTGCTGGAGGAGGAGTCCGATGATCGGGACGACGATGGGGATGGAGATCGCCGCGAGCGCTCCTCGGAGCACCGGGCGCTGGTCGAGTACGAGCCCGACCCCGAGGAGATCCTCAAGCGCCTGGTGCCGGATTACGTCGAGATATCGATCTACCGGGCCCTGCTGGAGTCGACGGCGTCCGAGCACGGCGCGCGGATGACCGCGATGCGCAACGCCTCGGACAACGCAAAGGAGTTGATCCAGACGCTCACGCTGGAGATGAACCGAGCGCGTCAGGCCGAGATCACCCAGGAAATCTTGGAAGTCGTAGCAGGAGCCGAAGGGCTGTCTGGGTAGACCTACACTGGAGAAGCTATGTCAGTAGCAGAAGAACAGCGCAGCGAAGCCTCAGAGGGCGAGCCCGAGAAGCGCAACACCGGCCGGATCGAGGAGATCCAGGGTGTGGTGATCGAGGCCGTGTTCCCGGACAAGCTGCCCGAGATCAATCACGCGATCAGAGTTCGCCGGCCCGACGCCGCGAAGGCCGAGGAGGAGATCTCGGCCGCGGTCTCGCCGGAGGAGGCCGAGGACTGGCTGGTCTGCGAGGTGCAACAGCACTTGGGCGACGACCGCGTACGCGCGGTGGCCATGGACACGACGGACGGGCTGGCGCGCGGCACTGAAGTCGTCGACACAGGCGCACCGATCACGGTGCCGGTGGGCGACAAGACGCTGGGACGGATCTTCAACCTGCTCGGCGAACCAATCGACATGGGCGACGAACTGCCCGATGAGGTTCAGCGCTGGCCGATCCACCGCGATGCGCCGAGCGTGGAGGACCTCACGCCGACCACCGAGATGTTCGAGACCGGGATCAAGGTCATCGACCTGCTCGCGCCCTACGCCAAGGGCGGCAAGGTCGGTCTGTTCGGCGGTGCGGGTGTCGGCAAGACCGTGATCATTCAGGAGCTGATCCGCAACCTGGCCGAGGAGCACGAGGGTCTGTCAGCGTTCTGCGGCGTGGGCGAGCGCTCGCGCGAGGGCAATGACCTGTGGCTGGAGATGAAGGAATCCGGCGTGCTCGACAAGACCATGCTCGTGTTCGGCCAAATGAACGAACCCCCCGGCGCCCGCATGCGGGTCGCGCTGTCCGGCCTGACCATGGCGGAGTACTTCCGCGATGAGGAGGGCCAGGACGTGCTGCTGTTCATCGACAACATCTTCCGGTTCGTCCAGGCCGGCTCCGAGGTCTCGGCACTGCTCGGGCGGATGCCTTCCCAGGTCGGTTATCAGCCCACGCTGGAGTCCGAGATGGGCGAGCTTCAGGAGCGGATCACCTCGACCAAGGAGGGTTCCGTCACCTCGATCCAGGCGATCTATGTCCCGGCCGACGACCTCACCGACCCGGCGCCGGCGTCGGTGTTCGCCCACCTGAACGCGACCACCACGCTGTCACGGTCGATCTCCGAGAAGGGCATCTACCCGGCGGTCGACCCGCTCGACTCGACCTCCACGATCCTCAAGGAAGAGATCCTCGGCGAGGAGCACTTCCGGGTGGCCAACGAGGTCAAGCAGGTGCTCCAGCGCTACCGCGAGCTACAGGACATCATCGCGATCCTGGGTATCGATGAGCTCTCCGACGAGGACCGCCTCACCGTGAACCGGGCGCGCAAGATCGAGCGCTTCCTGTCCCAGCCGTTCTTCGTGGCCGAGCAGTTCACCGGCACGCCCGGCGTGTACGTCCCGATCGCCGAGTCGATCCGCGGCTTCAAAGAGATCCTCGAGGGCAAGCACGACGACCTCCCCGAGCGGGCGTTCTTCATGAAGGGCACGATCGACGAGGTGGTCAAGGACGCCCGCGGCGACAGCGGCGAGGACTCCTCCGAAGAGGGCGACTCGGACAAGGACGCCTCGGAGGAGGCGGATTCCGAGCGCGACCGGGATGAGGAGCCCAAGGCCAAGGGAGACGAGGACTCCGGCGACGAAGCGTCCGATGAGTCCGAGGACTCCGAGCGCTCCGAGGACTCCGATTCTGAGGACTCCGAGGACTCTGAGGACTCGGACGACGACGAGGACAAGTAGGCGCCGGTGGCGCACGAGAAATTCCGGGCTGAGGTCCTCACGCCGGAAGGCGAGGTCTTCAACGATGAAGTCGAGATGGTCTCGACCAAGACATCGGTCGGCTCGATCGGCATCCTCGCCCACCACCAGCCGATCCTGGCCATGCTCGACCCGACCGAGTTGCGTCTGTACAAGACCGAGGGCGAATGTGTCCGCTTCGCTCAGGCCGAGGGCTATCTCCAGGTGGCGGAAAACCGGGCGCTGATCCTGGTCGAGGAGGCCCACGCTCCGGGCGATCTGGACGGTGGGTCGCTGCGCGAACGGCTCCAGCGGGCCGAGCGCGAACTCGAGTCGGCGGGCGATGACAGCGAGAAACGTCGGGTTGCCGAGCGCGACAAAACGCGCCTCGAGACGTTTCTAAGCATTGCCGAGGGTGGTTCTTAGCCTTCGCGCTTCCCGTTCGACTGCCCTTATCCTGAACGGTCTTGATTGACGAGCTAACCCTCGCCGAGCGCTTGATCTCCTACGACACCTCGAGGCCCGAGGAGATTGTCGCGGCGGCAGGATTCGTGAAGGGGTGGCTCGAATCTCGCGACATCGAGGTGCGCCACCACGATCACAACGGGCTGCCCGTCCTCGTGGCGGAGGTCGGACCGTCGGCCGACGAGGCGGACCAGCGTCCGTGCGTGGTGTTCCACGGGCATCTCGACGTCGTACCGGGCCAACCCGAGCAGTTCCATCCGCGCGTGGAGGGCGACCGGCTGATCGGCCGCGGCGCCTATGACATGAAGGGCGGGCTGGCGGCCATGATGTGCGCGCTCAAGGACGTCGAGCGCCAGACCGCGGTGCGGGTTCGCCTGATCTGCGTGCCCGACGAGGAATCCGAGGAGATCGACGAGCGCTCGACCGACGGCGCGGTCGCCCGCGGCCTCGGCGGTGACTTCGCGATCACCGGCGAGCCGACCAACCTGCACATCGGCGTCGAGGCCAAGGGCGTGCTGGCGATGCTGATCGAGGTCCGGGGCCGGGCGGCGCACAGCTCGACGCCTTGGCTGGGCGACAACGCGGTGCTGAAGGCAATCGACGTGTTCCGGGCGATCGAATCGCTGCCGTTCTCACGCCAGTCGTCGGAGATGTTCGACCGGCCCTCGATCAACCTCGGCCGGATCGAGGGCGGCGACGCGCTCAACAAGGTCCCCGACTGCTGCCGGATGGCGGTCGACATCCGCTTCCTGCCCGGCCAGGACCCCGAGGAGATCATGGCCCAGATCGGACGGATCGGCGAGGCCAAGATCACCAAGCACTTCATCTTTCCCACGGTCAGCGTGCCCCGCAGCAACCCGTACGTGCGGGCGCTGCGCGACGCCGTGTCCCGCGCCATCCCGGACAAGGAGGTCATGAGCGTGGGGCGGGACGGGGCCTCGGACGCGATCGCCTTCATGGCGGCAGGCATCCCGGCGGTCGAGTTCGGACCCGACGGCGCCGGCCACCACGGCCCCGAGGAGTGGGTCTCGATCTCCTCGATGGCCCGCTACCGCCGCTCGCTGGTCAGCTTCGTGCGCATGCTCCCGATCTGGCTCGAGCGACCGGCGCCGTCCGAAGCCGCCGCCGGTGAAGCTGGCGGGGTTGCGGCCGAGGAGCCGCGCAGCGGGCTGACCGCGATCGAGGGCGGCCGCCGGTGAGGCTGATTCCCAGCACCCGTGGCGGCATGCTGTGGCGCTCGCTGGTCGCGGCCATCCTGGTCATCGGCTTCGCCGCCGCGACCACCGCGGTGGGTGGGCTGCTCCAGGTCCGGCAGATCACCCAGTACATCGGCCAGACCCCGTCGTTCAAGTCCACGTCGTCGGTGGTCACGGTGCCCGATCCGGGCGGCGCGCAGACGATTCTGCTGGTCGGCTCCGACCACCGCGCGGGAACCCCGTTCCGGGACGTCAACACCGACACGATGATGCTCGTCCGCCTCGACTCGGCGTCCAAGACGATCAACCTCCTGTCGATCCCGCGCGACCTCAAGGTTCAGATCCCCCAGGGCGGCGTCATGGCGACCGTGAAGCTGAACGCGGCGTACTTCTACGGCGGTCCCGGCCTGCTGATCAAGACCCTCCAGCAGCAGGTCTTCCCGGGCCTGAAGATCAACCACGTCGTCGACGTCGGGTTCGGCGGCTTCGAGCGGATGATCAACGCGATCGGATGCGTGTACGCCGACGTCGATCACCGCTACTACAACAACACGGCCGTGACCGACTACTCGAGCATCGACATCCAGCCCGGCTATCAGAAGCTGTGCGGGGCCGACGCGCTGTCGTTCGTGCGCTTCCGCCACACCGACTCGGACATCGTCCGCAACGCGCGCCAGCAGGATTTCCTCCGGTGGGCGAAGGCCCAGTTCAGCCAGAGCCAGATCGTCAGCCAGGAGGGCACTCTGCTGAAGATCTTCGGCAAGAACGCCACGACCGACCACAACCTGCACACCACCGACGGGATCCTCAACCTGTTCGAGCTGGTGGCGTTCTCTTCGATCCACTCGGTCAAGCAGATCCCGTTCCCGGCCATACAGCTGCCCTGCTACTCCGGACCGACCCAGGGGGCCGCGGCCGGCGGGGCGGCGCCCTGTTACGTCACCGCCACGTCCCACGCCGAGCAGGCGGCCTTCCACGAGTTCATGAGCGCGACCACAGAAGCATCCGTCGCCCACGCCGCCGCCCCGCCGAAGGTGGGCGGTAAGCCCGGCGGCGGCGGGATCGGGAATGTGCCGGGGCTGACCCCGGACCTCAGCGACGGCAAGGCCCAAGCCAAGGCGCTCGGGAAGCTTGGGATCCCGATCTTCGTCCCGAGGTTGATCCGGTCGGGCTCGAACTACTGCCTGTCTGGGGCCAGCGGCTGTCCTCTCGAATACGGCGCCGGTCCGGCCTCCTATCCCCGGGCCTATCTGCTCCACGATCGCCATGGCGTCGCCCACTACGCCTATCGAATGACGCTCGTGATGAACCCCAGCTTCGGCCAGTACTACGGGGTGCAGGGCACCACCTGGCAGAACCCGCCGATCCTGAACAGCCCGAGCTCGACCAAGACGGTCAACGGCAAGCAGTTACTCCTGTATGCCAACGGCAGCAAGCTGAGCCTGGTCGCCTGGCGCACGCCCCAGGGCGTGTATTGGGTCTCGAACACGCTGACCGATGACCTCACCAACCGGCAGCTGGTCGCGATCGCGGCGTCGCTCGTGAAGGCCGGGTAGTTACTCTCGGGTCGATGAATAGCGTTAGAGAGCCGATTGCGGTGATCGGCACCGGTTACGTGGGTCTGGTCACTGCTGCGGGTTTCGCTGAGCTGGGCAGTGAGGTCTGGTGCGTCGATATCGATGCGGAGAAGGTCGCGCGGCTCGAGCGGGGCGAGATTCCGATCTATGAGCCGGGGCTGGCCGAGAGCATCGCGTCGAATCGCGAGCGTGTCCATTTCTCGACCGAGCTGGCGCCGGCGCTCGAGCATGCGCGGCTGTTGTTCGTGGCCGTGGGTACCCCGCCGACGTATTCCGGCGACGCCGATCTGAGCGCGGTTCATGCGGTGGTCGACGCGATGCCGCGCTCTGACCACCACGCGCTGGTCATGAAGTCGACCGTGCCGGTCGGTACGGGCGCGGCGATCCGGCGGAGCTTCGAGGCACGCGGCAAGGGCGGCTTTGCCTACGTGTCGTGTCCGGAGTTCTTGAAGGAGGGCTCGGCGCTGGAGGATTTCCTCAAGCCCGATCGGGTCGTGGTCGGGGACGACGGCGACTGGGCCGGGGATGCGGTGATCGAGCTGTACTCGCCGTTGGATGCGCCGTTGGTGCGGACGGATATCGCCAGCGCGGAGATGATCAAGCTGGCCGCTAACGCGTTTCTGGCCACCAAGATCTCGTTCATCAACGAGATCGCCAACGTGTGCGAGGAGACCGGCGCCGACGTGCTCGAGGTGGCGCGGGGGATGGGGCTGGACCGGCGGATCGGCACGCATTTCCTCAAGCCCGGTATTGGCTTCGGGGGGTCGTGTTTCCCGAAAGATGTTTCGGCTTTGAAGCAGCTGGCGGGAAACTCGGGCTATCACTTCCAGCTGCTGACCGCGGTGATCGAGGTCAACGAGCTGCAGAAGCGGCGGGTGATCAGCAAGCTGCAGAAGCACCTGGGATCGCTGGTCGGTAAGACGGTGGCGCTGCTCGGGCTGGCGTTCAAGGCGAACACCGACGACATGCGCGAGGCGTCCTCGCTGGTGCTCTCGGCGCGTCTGCAGGCCGATGGGGCGAAGGTGCGCGCCTACGACCCAATTGCCGAGACGGAGGCGCGCAAGCTGATGGGCGGGGTGGAGTTC
>DATFDC010000565.1:0-11689 GCA_035252415.1 Solirubrobacteraceae bacterium | reverse complement strand
ACCGAGACCAAGCGCATCCGTACCAAGAAGGGCGATCCGATGATGTTCGCCACGCTCGACGACCTCGAGGCATCGGTCGAGCTGCTGGTGTTCGGCAACGTGCTGGCCACCGCCGGCGAGGTGCTGGCGCAGGACTCGATCGTGCTGGTCCGGGGGCGGGTCGACCACAAGGATCGCGAGACCACGTGCGTCGTGGTCCAGCAGGTCGAGCGCTTCGAGCCCACCGCGGAGGAGGTCGAGCAGGCTCGCGAGCAGGCGGCGCGCCGGCCGGCCATGCCGAGCGCCCTCCGGCTCCGGCTCGACGCCACCGCCCTGGCCGCATCGGTCCTGTCCGAGCTCAAGGACGTCCTGGCCGGCTTCCCCGGCGAGTCCGAGGTGGTGATCGAGCTGAGCACCTCGGTTGGCGAGCGGCGGCTCAAGCTCGGCCCCGAATTCCGGGTCGCTCACGGCCCCGGGCTGCACGCCGAGCTCGACGCGCTGCTCGGCGACGCGATCCTCTCGGGCAGCGACGCGACGCGCAATGTGAGCGTGGCGAGCGAGCGCCGACAGGCCAGCGTGGCCTGAGGCGGCCGCCGCCGGCGATGGCTGACAGAGCGCTCTCAAATTTTTGAATCCGCCCGCTTTGCGGGAAGCTTCCCCGCGTGCTCGACCTGCCCGAAGGGATCACCGCTTGCCTGTTCGACCTCGACGGGGTGCTCACCCAGACCGCGAAGGTCCACGCCAAGGCCTGGAAGCAGATGTTCGACGAGTACCTGCGCGACCGGGCGGCGCGGACCGGCGAGCCGTTCCGGGAGTTCACGGTGGCCGGCGATTATCAGCAGTACGTCGACGGCAAGCCGCGCCGCGACGGCGTTCGCTCGTTCCTGGAGTCGCGCGGGATCGACCTGCCGCTCGGCACGCCTGAGGACTCGCCCGACGCCGAGACCATCTACGGCCTCGGTCTGCGCAAGAACGATCTGGTCCTGAAGCTGATCCATGACGAGGGGGTCGACGCCTACGAGGGCTCGGTGCGCTTCGTCGAGCGAGCCCGCGAGCAGGGGCTGCACACCGCGGTGGTGTCGTCGAGCACGAATTGCCGGGACGTGCTCGTGGCCGCGGGCATCGAGCACTTGTTCGAAGCCCGGATCGACGGAGAGGTGGCCGAGCGCGAGCATCTGGCCGGCAAGCCGGCGCCCGACACCTTCCTGGCCGGAGCCCGCGCCGTCGGCGCCGAGCCGGCGCAGTGCGCGGTGTTCGAGGATGCCGAGGCCGGGGTGGCGGCGGGCCGGGCCGGCGACTTCGGTCACGTGATCGGGGTGGATCGCACCGGCCATGCCGACGCGCTGCTCGAGCATGGCGCGGACGTGGTCGTCCAGGATCTCTCAGAGCTGCTGGAGAAGGGCTCGTGATCGGCACCGACGTGTTCACCGTCGAGCCGTGGTCGATCACCGAGCGCGAGCTTCACCTCGAGTTGCTGGCCCAGACCGAGTCGATCTTCGCGCTGTCCAACGGTCACATCGGGCTCCGCGCGAACCTGGACGAGGGAGAGCCGTCGGGCTCTCCGGGCACGTTCCTCAACAGTCTCTACGAGAAGCGCCCGCTGCCCTACGCCGAATCCGCCTACGGCAACCCGGAGGCGGGCCAGACGATGATCAACGTCACCAACGGGAAGGTGTTCCGCGTGCTCGTCGACGACGAGCCGTTCGACGTGCGGTACGGAAAGCTCGTGCGGCACGAGCGCACGCTCGACCTCCGCGAGGGTGTGCTGCACCGCGAGTGCGAGTGGATCTCGCCGGCCGGCCAGGCCGTCCACATCCGCTCCACCCGGCTGGTGTCGTTCGTGCAGCGCTCGATCGCGGCGATCCTGTTCGAGGTCGAGCCGGTGGGCGAGTCGGCCCGCATCGGCGTGCAGTCCGAACTGGTGGCCAACGAGCCGGCTGCGGTGCCCAACAACGCCGCGGATCCGCGCGAGGCGGCCGCGCTCGAGGCGCCGCTCGTCGCCGAGGAGGACTACGTCCAGGGGATGCGGGTCACCCTCGTGCACCGCACCCGGGCGAGCGGCCTGCGCATGGCGGCCGCCATGGACCACTTGATCGAAGGTCCCGAGGGGACGTTCACCGCGGCCGAGAGCGGGTCAGACCTTGGGCGGTTGACGATCAGCACCGAGTTGCAGCCGGGCGAGAAGCTGCGCATCGTCAAGTTGCTCGGCTATGGATGGTCGGGTCAGCGCTCGCTGCCCTCGCTGCGCGACCAGGTCCACCTGGCGCTGGCCGCCGCCCGCCGGACCGGGTGGGACGGTCTCCTCGCGGGTCAGCGCGAGTACCTGGCCGACGTCTGGGACCGCGCGGACATCCAACTCGACGGGGATGCCGCGCTCCAGCAGGCGGTTCGCTTTGCGCTGTTCCATGTGATCCAGGCGGCGGCGCGCGCCGAGCTTCGCGCGATCCCGGCCAAGGGGTTGACCGGGAGCGGCTACGACGGGCACACCTTCTGGGACATGGACGCCTACACGCTTCCGGTGCTGACCTACTCCTCGCCCCTCGCCTCACGCGACGCGCTCCTGTGGCGGCATTCGACGCTCGACATGGCCAAGGCCCGAGCCGAGGAGCTCGGCCTCCAGGGCGCGACCTTCCCGTGGCGCACGATCCGGGGGCAGGAGTGCTCGGCCTACTGGCCGGCCGGCACCGCCGCCTTCCACATCAACGGCGACGTCGCCGACGCGGTGCGGCGCTATCTGTTCGCCACCGGCGACGAGGAGTTCGAGGCCGGCCCCGGGCTCGAGTTGCTCGTGGGCACCGCGCGGCTGTGGCGCTCGCTCGGCCATCACGACGCCCAGGGCGGCTTCAGGATCGAACGCGTCACCGGACCCGACGAGTACACCGCGCTGGTCGACAACAACGTGTTCACGAACCTGATGGCGGCCCGGAACATGGAGGTCGCGGCCGACCTGGCCGTGCGCCACATGCGGCACGCCGCCGAGCTGGGCGTGACCGAGGAGGAGATCGCGAGCTGGCGCGACGCCGCCGCGGCGATCGTCGTCCCCTACGACCAGCACGCTCGGATCACTCAGCAGTGCAACGGCTTCACGCGACTGCGCCCGTGGGACTTCGAAACGACGCCGGCCGACGACTATCCGCTGCTCCTGCACCACCACAACTACATGCTGTACTCGAGCCGGGTGGTCAAGCAGGCCGACCTGGTGTTCGCCATCTACCTGTTCGGCGACCGCTGGGACGAGGAGCAGAAGGCGCGCGACTTCGCCTTCTATGAGAGCGTTACCGTGCGCGACTCATCGCTCTCGGCGGCCATCCAGGGCGTCGTGGCGGCGGAGCTGGGGCATCTCGAGCTGGCCTTGGACTACCTCACCGAGACCGCGTTCATCGACCTGCGCGACCTTGCCTTCAACACCCGCGACGGGGTCCATCTGGCCGCGCTCTCGGGCGTCTGGCACGTCGTCGTCGCCGGGTTCGGAGGAATGCGCGACTACGGCGACACGCTCGCATTCGCGCCCCGCCTTCCCCCGCGCCTGACCCGCATGGGCTTCGGGGTGCTCTTCCGGGGCCGCCGGCTGCGCGTCGAGGTGCAGGCCGAGCACGCCACCTACGAGCTGATCGACGGTGAGCCGCTGGAGTTCATGCACCATGGCGAACGGCTGACCGTCACCCCGGACTCGCCGCTCACCTGCCCCGTGCCGCCTCCGCCCCAGCACCCCGCTCCGAAGTCCCCGGTCGGCCGCGAGCCCAGGTTGCCGGCGGATTAGCAGCACCCCGGCTCGGGTATTTAGTTAGCAGCGAATGTCACGAAGTCCCGGGGTGCCCGGGCGCGGTTCGTCTGCGGGGATGCCGCGCATCGAAGTGATGTCGTGTCTGGCCAGCCCCCTCGGTCGGTGAAGCCGGATGCCCGCGTGAAACCCTGGATTGCGTCCCACCACGGTCACGTCGACCTCTCGGTCGGTCTTCGGAAGCAATCCCAACAACTCCGCGGCTGAGCGATGACTGACCACCGCGCCCTGACCGCAGGCCATCACCGCAGCCCGAGCCCTTGCCATCGGTGTCGGTGGCGCGGCGCCGAGCAGGAACACGCCGCGGTGCAGCCGTTGCATGCTGCCTGCCTTCACCCGGTACGCCACCGCGTCGTGGCCAAGCCCCGCCCCCATCAGCTGCTCCAGGCCGATCACGTTGTCCTGACGCCCCGCGATCCGGGCGATCCTGCGCTCCGCGTCGCGCATTACGCGTCACACCACCCAGCGCCGCCTGGGCGTGACGACTTAGCCGCCTCCTGCGCGGACAATCCGTCACGCCCCCGGGAGGCGGGTCGGCGTGACGTGTTTTACGCGAGAGCTCGGGCTCACGGGACCCCAGTATCAGCCCGCGAAACCGCCGCGCGGCCGACTGCCACCGAATTGGAACGAAGTTTTGACGGTCCTGTTGCCCACCCGGCTACGCAGCCGCCCCCGGCGCGCTGCAAACGTGTGCATAATCACATTTCAATGGCGACGAGGAGGGTGAGCCTGGCCGGACCGGCCACGCTGCGCGACGTGGCGCGGGTGGCCGGGGTGCACCCGGGCACGGTGTCGCGGGCGCTCAACCCGCAGACACGCGGGCTGGTCAACGAGCGGACCGCGCGGCGGGTGCTGGACGCCGCGCAGGAGCTCGGCTACCGCCCGAACCCGATCGCCCGGGGACTGCGGACGAACCGGTCGAACACGATCGGGGTCCTCGTCCCGGACCTGATGAACCCGCTGTTCGCCGCGGTCGTCCGGGGGATCGAGGACGGCCTGCGCGAAGGCGGCTACACCCCGCTGATCGCCAACACCGACAACGACGCCGAACGCGAGAGGGTCGCGTATGAGGCGATGAGCGCGCGGCAGGTCGACGGGTTCATCGCCGCCACCGCGCGCCGCGACCACTGGCTGCTGGCCGATCAGGTGCGAACGGGCGTCAAGGTGGTGCTGGTCAACCGGCGGGTCGACTCGGACGCGCTCCCGGCCGTGACCGGCGACGACCACGAGGGGATCAGGCTGGCCGTGGAGCACCTGGCCGGGCTCGGACACCGGCGGATCGCCCATCTGGCCGGCTCGCAGACGCTGTACACGGGCTGGTCGCGCCATATGGGCTTCCTCGACGCGATGAAGGCGTGCGGACTCGAGGTCGACCCCGACCTGGTCGTGTTCAGCGACACGTTCACCGAGCGCGAGGGCGAGCGCCGCTGCGGCGAGCTGCTCGCCCGCGACCGGAGCTTCACGGCGATCATGGCCGGCAACGACCTGCTCGCGCTGGGCTGCTACGACGCGCTCGAACGACACGGCCTGCAATGCCCCGATGACGTGTCGGTGGTCGGCTACAACGACATGCCGTTCGTGGACCGGTTCCGGCCGCCGCTGACCACGGTGCGGGTGCCGCACTACGAGCTCGGAGCCACCGCGGCCGGGCTGATGCTCGAGCAGCTGCGGGGCACCGACCCGCCGCCCCGCCAGCTCCTGCTGGCCCCCGAGCTGGTGATTCGCGGGTCGACCGCGCCGGCGGTCGCACAAGCAGATCGCAACACAGCCTCCCTTGACACCTCACACTGACGCCGGTAGGGTCGCACACGATTGCAGCAAACGTTTGCAGTCCGGTCCTGCGCCCGCTGCTCAAGGCCTCTGGAGCTGCTCGCGAGCCGGCCTGCGCACGCGTTCGGTGTCCGCACGTCGAGTAACCCGCGGCGGGGAGGAGAAGCTCCAGATGATTAGTGGTCGGCGCAGGGCTTGGGTGTCGTCCGTGATGGCCGTGGCCGCGATCGCGGCGCTCCTGGCCGGATGCGGAGGGTCGAGCAGCTCGTCGAGCGCGAGCGGAGGCTCGAGTGGCTCGAGTGGTTCCAGTGGTTCCAGCGGCTCGAGTGGATCGAGCGGGGCGGCCAGCGGCTCGCCGGTGGTCATCGGCGCCTCCCTGTCGCTCTCGGGCGACTTCTCGGCCGACGGCACCGCGTTCGAGCGGGGCTACAAGCTGTGGGCGGCCGATGTCAACAAGGCCGGCGGCCTGATGGGCCACCCAGTCAAGCTCGACATCGTCTCCGACGCGAGCAGCCCGGCCCAGGTGGTCAGCAACTACCAGAAGCTGATCTCCTCCGACAAGGCCAAGCTCGTGTTCGGGCCGTTCTCGACGCTGCTCACCGTGCCCTCCTCCAAGGTGGTCAACCGCTACGGCTACGCGTTCGTCGAGGGCGCCGGCGGAGCGCCGGCCGCGTTCGGCAACGGCTTGCACAACATCTTCGACGTCAGCCTGCCCGTGGTCGACAACCTGGTGCCGTTCGCCAAGTGGGTCTCGACGCTGCCCGCCGCGCAGCGCCCGAAGACCGTGGCCTACGCCACCAGCGACGATCCGTTCACCCAGCCGCAGATCCCGCAGGCCCAGAAGATCATGAGCGCGGCCGGCATCAAGACCGTCTACAACAAGGTCTTCCCGGCCGAGGTCACCGACTACGCGCCGATCGCGAGCGCGGTGGCGTCGAGCAACGCCGACGCGGTGGTGCTCGGCTCGGTCGACGTGCCGACCGTGTCGGCGTTCGTCCACGCATTCATCCAGCAGCACTACAACCCGAAGGTGTTCATCGCCACCGCGGGCCCGGACCAGGGCGCGGACTTCCTCAAGGCGGTCGGCGGCCAGGCCAACGCCGAAGGGATCATGTACCCGAACGGGTGGTACCCGAGTTACGCCAACAGCCAGAGCCAGAAGATGGTCAGCGAGTACGTGGCCAAGTACGGTGGCAGCCCCGCCGACGTCAACGCCGACGTGGCCGAGGCCTACTCGGTGGGTCAGGTCGTCGCGCAGGCGGTGGCCGCGACCCACAGCCTGGACAACTCCAAGATCATCTCCTATCTGCACAGCGGGGTCACCTTGAACAGCGTTCAGGGTCCGGTGAAGTTCAACTCACTGGGTGAGAACGGTGCCGCGGCCGCGTTCGTGTTCCAGTGGCAGAAGGGCAACCAGGTTCAGATCCTGCCGGTCGGCGCCACCGGGTCCAAGCCGCCCACGTTCCCGAAGCCAAACTGGGGCTCGTGAACGGATCGGAGATCGCCAAGGCAGTCGTCGACGGCATCCTCACCGGAGGCGTCTATGCGCTGATGGCGGCCGGACTCACGCTGATCTTCGGCGTGATGGACATCATCAACATCGCCCAGGGTGCGCTGGTCGTGCTGGGCGCGTACATGAGCTACGTGCTGTCGGCCCACCTGGGGATCGACCTGTTCCTCGGCCTGATCATCACGATCCCCGCCTTCTTCGTGTTGGGCATGGTGATCGAGTGGGCGTTCATGCGACGGTTGCGCGAGCATGACCGGGTCGCGATGTCGATCCTGGTCACGTATGCGGTGGCGATCATCATCGAGGGTCTCCTGAGTGTGATCTTCGGGGTGAACGTGCTGCAACTGCACGCGTCGTATGTCGACAGCACGTTCCACCTGCTCGGCTTCTACCTGCCCTACATCTACGTGTTCGGCTTCGTGCTCGCGCTGGCTCTGCTTGGTGTCCTGTACTACATCCTGTACCGGACTCACTTCGGACGCGGCGTTCGCGGATCGCTGCAGAACCGCACGGCAGCCGAGTTGATCGGGGTGAACGTCAACCGGGTGCGCACGGTGTCGGTCGGGATTGGCGTGGCGGTGACCGCGGCGGGTGGCATGGTGTTCGGTGCCACCAACGCGTTCACCCCGGGCAGCGGCTATGACCTGATCTCGCGCCTGCTGTCGATCGTGATCCTCGCCGGGCTCGGGAGTATCGGGGGTGCGCTGGTGGCGGCGCTGTTCATGGTCACCCTCGAGGATGTGGTCGCGGTGGTGTGGTCCCCGGTGTGGGCCACCCTCGTGTACTACGCATCGCTGATCGTCGTGCTCTCGTTCCGCCCCAACGGGCTGTTCGGGAAGGCGGCGGTCAGAGCCCAATGAACGCGCGGAGCGGGCTCTGGTGAGCGGACGAGTGCCCATCCGACCGTTGATGGTGGCGGCCGGGGTGGTGATCCTGGGCCTATTTCCGCTCGTGTTCTCGAACCCGAACACGACCTCGATCGCGTTCTTTACGCTGATCTTCATGGTCTGCGCGTCGGCGTGGAACATGTTCGCCGGAAACTCGGGTTACATCGCGCTGGGTCACGCTGTGTATTTCGGCTGCGGCGCCTATGCGCTCACGCTGCTCGCCAACCACCTCGGGTTCGCCGCGGGCTGGGGCGTGTTCGCGCTGGTTCCGGTGGCCGGGATCGTGGCCGGGCTGATCGCGATCCCCACCGGGCTGATCGCACTCCGCGCGCGCCGGCATACGTTCGTGGTGATCACGATCGCGTTCATGTTCGTCTTCCAGCTGGCCGCGTTCAATCTCGGATTCACCGGCGGTTCATCCGGTCTGCAGCCGCCCACTCCGCTGTGGTCGATCACGGGGTACAACGACAACTTCTACTACGTGACCGCGGTGCTCCTGCTGCTCACCGTGGGTCTCACCTTTCTCGTGCGCCGGTCGCGATTCGGCCTGCAGCTGCTGGCCATCCGCGACGACGAGGAGCGGGCCCGTGGCCTTGGCGTCCGGGTCGGCCGGGTCAAGCTCACCGCGTTCATCCTGTCGGCCGTCCCGGTCGGGATGGCCGGCGGCATCTACGCCTACTTCCTCGGCCAGATCTTCCCCCAGTTCGCCTTCGACCCGCTGTTCGACCTGTCGATCGCGCTGATGGCCTTCCTGGGTGGCCTGGGCACGGTGGTCGGGCCGTTGCTCGGGGCGCTCGTGCTCGAGTCGCTTCAGCAGTACTTCACCCAGCAGTACGGCGCGAGCCAGGCGTACCTGATCATCTACGGCGCGCTGTTCCTGCTCGTGGTGCTGGTGCTTCCGCGCGGCGTGATCCCGAGCGTTCAGGAGCTCGTCGAACGGTGGCGAGGGCGCTCCTCGTCACACGACGCCGGACCCGGCGAGCCGGACCGGACAGGGGATGTGGTCGAGGCGGGCGTGGGATGAGCGCGCTGATCGAAGCCGATCGGGTGTCGAAGTCGTTCGGCGGCCTCCAAGCCCTGAGTGACTGCTCGCTGTCGGTGGCCAGGGGCTCGATCGCCGGCCTGATCGGGCCCAACGGCTCGGGCAAGACCACGCTGTTCAACGTGATGACCGGCTATGACCGGTGCGGCGGGGGCGAGATCCGCTTCGACGGCGAGTCGATCACCCGGGCCACCCCGGAGCGGGTGTTCGCGCTCGGCGTGGGGCGGACGTTCCAGATCACCCGGCTGTTCTTCCGTCTCAGCGTGCTCGAGAACATGCTGGTCGCAACCCAGCGCCACGAGGGGTGGATGCGCAGCGTGGCGCGTCGGGCCGGCTCGGCCGCCGAGCGCGCTCGCGCGCTCGAGCTGCTCGACTTCGTCGGGCTGGCGCGGATGGCCGGCATCCCGGCCGGCAACCTGTCCTACGGGCAGCGCAAGCTGCTCGAGCTGGCCTCGCTGCTCGTGGCCGACCCCGCCGTGCTCCTGCTCGACGAGCCGACCGCCGGCGTCAACCCGACGCTGATCAAGCAGCTGACCGAGCGGATCCGGGAGCTCAACCGGGCGGGCAAGACGTTTCTGGTGGTCGAGCACAACATGGAGTTCGTGATGGGGCTCTGCCACGAAGTCACGGTCCTGCACCAGGGGCGCACGCTGAAGACCGGAACGCCCGAGCAGGTCCGGGCCGACCCGGCCGTGCTCGACGCCTACCTGGGAGGCGCGGACGACGATGACCTCTAGCCAGGCCAGCAACGGGAGCGAGGTGCTGCTCAAGGTCGAAGGCGTGACCGCGGGCTACGGAGGGGGCGACATCCTCAAGGGCGTCTCGTTCACGGTGGCCCGGCACGAGATCATGTGCATCGTCGGGCCTAACGGCTCGGGCAAGTCGACCCTGCTGTCCACGATCAGCGGCATCCTGCACCCCCGGCGGGGCGAGATCGCCTTCCTCGGCGACTCGCTGGTCGGGCTGGCCCCGCGCCAGATCCTGGCCAAGGGCGTGGTGCTGGTTCCCCAGGCTCACAGCCTGTTCGGAGAGATGACCGTGCGCGAGAACGTCGAGATGGGCGCCTACACGGTCAGGGATCCGGCGCTCGTCCGCCGCCGGCTCGAGGAGGTCGAGCAGCTGTTCCCGCTCGTGCGCGAGCGGGCTCGTGACAAGGCGGGCAGCCTGTCCGGCGGTCAGCAGCGGCTGGTCGAGCTGGCCCGGAGCCTGATGCTCGATCCATCGCTGATCCTCCTCGACGAGCCGTCGATCGGACTCGATCCTCCAACGCGCCGGACCGTCTTTCAGATGATCCGGCTGATGAACCAGCAGGGCCGCACGATCCTGCTCGTCGAGCAGAACGCCCGCGCCGGGCTCAAGCTGAGCACCCGCGGCCTCGTGCTCGAGAACGGCCGGGTTCGCCTGACCGGCACCGGGCGCGAGATTCTCGAGCATCCGGAGATCGGCTCGCTGTACCTCGGCGGCGCGGTCGCGAGCCCCCCGGCCGGCTGATGCCCGATCGGCGGGTCCAGGCCGCCATCGACCACTGGGCGCCTCGTTTCATCACGATGGGCGTGGACTACAACGACTTCGTCCGGACCACCGGGCGGATCGAGCGCTGGGAGGACTGGCTCGAGGCGTGGAGCGGGGTGGGAGAGGAGCATCTCGAGCGGGCCGGCGGGGCCGAGGCGGCCGGCCGGGGACCCAGCGCCGGCGAGGCCTACCTCCACGCAGCGCTGTGCCTGCACTTCGCCAAGTTCGTGTGGGTGCTCGACCTCGCCGCGCACCGCCGCGCCACCGAGCGGGCGATCGACGCGCTGTACCACGCACACCGCCACCTGGACCCGAGCGCTGAGCGGATCGAGGCGCGGCTCGACGGCGCGCCGCTGGCCGCGAACCTCAGACGACCGCCGGGCGTCGCCCAGCCGCCGTTGGTCGTCCTGATCCCCGGGCTCGACTCGACCAAGGAGGAGTTCTTCCACCACGAGAACGCATTCCTGATCCGCGGCATGGCCACGCTGTCGATGGACGGCCCCGGCCAGGGCGAGAGCGGCTTCACGTCGTCGATCCGGCCCGACTACGAGGTGGCCGTGGCCGCGATGCTGGATGCGCTCGCCGGCCGCGACGACCTCGATCTCGACCTCGCCCGGGTCGGCGCGGTCGGGGTCAGCCTGGGCGGCTACTACGCGCCGCGCGCGGCGGCGTTCGAGCCGCGCCTGAAGGCGATCGCGGCGATCAGCGGCCCCTACGAGTTCGGCGAGCGATGGGACGAGCTCCCGCCGCTGACCCGCGAGACGTTCCTGGTGAAGTCAGGCGCGCGCGACGAGCGCGAGGGACGCGAGCGGGCGCACGCGCTGAGCCTCCGAGACGTGGCCGCCAAGATCACCCAGCCGGCGCTGTTCGTGACCGGCGGCCAGGATCGGATCGTCCCGTGGCGGGAGACCGAGCGCGCCGCGCGGGAGGCTCCGAACGGGAGGTTCGTGCTGTTCGAACACGGCTCCCATGTGTGCAGCAACGTCCCCTATCTCTACCGTCCGCTGGTCGCGGACTGGATGGCCGAGCAGCTCGAGCCCGCTCCATGATCGGCCGGCCGCTGCGCCGGCGCGAGGATCTGCCGCTCCTCCGCGGGCAGGGCCGCTACGTCGACGACCTCGACCTTCCCGGGCTGGCCCATGTGGCGTTCGTGCGCAGCCACCACGCCCGGGCGCGGATCGTCGACATCCGCCTCCCGGGCCGCGCGC
>DATFDC010000564.1:0-5359 GCA_035252415.1 Solirubrobacteraceae bacterium | reverse complement strand
GCGAGCCATTCGCGGACACCACCATCCTCAGCTGCATGGGGCTAGCCCGCAGCTTCGAGGGCGTGCGCGCGGTCGACGACGTGTCGATGTCGTTCGAGCGGGGCCGGCTGACCGGGATCATCGGACCCAACGGCGCGGGTAAGTCGACCGCGCTGGCCATGCTCGCCGGGACACTGGCGCCGACCGCGGGCACGATCACCTACCGCGGCCAGGACGTCACCGGCCTGCCCGCGTACCGCCGCGCCCGTCTCGGCCTGGTCCGGACGTTCCAGCTGGCCAGCGAGTTCAAGCGCCTGACCGTGGTCGAGAACCTCCTGTCGGCGATCCCCGACCAGCGCGGAGACAGCGTCAAGGGCGCGCTCCTGGGGCGCCGCTACTGGGGCGCGCAGGAGCGCGACGCGGTCGAGCAGGCGCGGGCGATGCTCGAGCGCTTCGGGCTGCTCGACCTGGCCGATCGATACGCCGGCGATCTGAGCGGCGGCCAGCGGCGGCTGGTCGAGATCATGAGGGCGCTCATGACCCAGCCCGACGTGCTGCTGTTGGACGAGCCGATGGCCGGCGTCCATCCCCGGCTCGCCCATCAGATAGGCATGCGGCTGGTCTCGTTGTGCGAGGCCGGCATGACCGTGGTGATGGTCGAGCACGAGCTGTCGATCATGGACGAGTTCTGCGATCCGGTGATCGTGATGGCCGAGGGAAGGGTGCTGGCCGAGGGGACGATGGAGACGCTGCGCGCCCGCGAAGAGGTCGTGGAGGCCTATCTTGTCGGCTGAGCGCGATGGAGCCGTGGCGCTGATCGATCATCGGGTGAGCGGCATCGAGCTGCGCACGGTCGAGCTGACCGCCGGCTACGAGCGCAGCCCGGTCGTGCACGGTGTCTCGATCGCGGTCTCGCCGGGCGAGGTCGTCTCGATCGTGGGTCCCAACGGCTCGGGCAAGAGCACCCTGCTCAAGGCGATCGTCGGGCTGGTCGAGGTCATGGCCGGGCGCGTTGTGGTGGGCGACGAAGACGTCACCGGATGGCCATCGGAGAACGTCGCCCGGATCGGCGTGGGCTACGTGCCGCAGGTCGATGACGTGTTCGGACCGCTCACCGTACGCGAGAACCTCGAGATGGGCGGCTACCTGCTCAGGCCGCGCGAGGTCCCGGCGCGGGTCGCCCACGTGCTCGAGGTGTTCCCCCGCCTGCAAACCATGCTGACCCGGCGCGCCGGCAAGCTGAGCGGCGGCGAGCGCAAGATGCTCGCGATGGGACGCGCGCTGATGCTCGACCCCGCGCTGGTGGTTCTCGACGAGCCGACCGCGAACCTGGCCCCCGCGATCGCGGCCTCGGTGCTCGGCGAGCACGTGCGCCGGCTCGCCACCACCGGCGCCTCGGTGCTCGTGGTCGAGCAGCGGGCCCGCGCCGTGCTCGAGATCTCGGACCGCACCTACGTGCTGGGCGGCGGACGGCTCGTCATGGAGGGCACCCCGGCCGAACTCGGCTCGAGCCCCGAGTTCGTCGAGTCGTTCCTCGGCGGCGGCCGCCCCCGGCCGAGCGGCGACTAGGTAAACGCCGGGATGTCGGTGATCGCCCGCCCCATGATCAGCGTGTGGACCTCGTCAGTTCCCTCGTAGGTGCGAACCGCCTCGAGGTTGTTGGCGTGGCGCATCGGCGTGTGATCGAGGGTGATCCCGTTCGCGCCGAGCAGCGTCCGCGCCTCCCGGCAGATCGCGATCGCCTCGCGCACGTTGTTGAGCTTGCCGAACGAGATCTGCTCGGGCCTGAGCGTGCCGGCGTCCTTCTGTCGCCCCGTGTGCAGGGCGACCAGCAGGCCCTTCTGGATCTCCAGGACCATGTCCACGAGCTTCTGCTGGGTGAGCTGGAAGCTGGCAATCGGCCGGTCGAATTGGTGGCGGCGCAGCGCGTAGGCGAGCGCTGTCTCGTACGCGTCGCGGGCCGCGCCGAGCGCGCCCCAGATGATCCCGTAGCGCGCCTCGTTCAGGCACGACAGGGCAGCCTTCAGTCCGGTGGCGTCGGGCAGCACGTCCTCGGGACCCAGCCGCACCGACTCGAGCGCGATATCGCACTGGATCGAGGCGCGCATCCCGAGCTTGGGCTCGATCAGCGTCGCGGTGAAGCCCGGACTCGACGTCGGCACGAGAAAGCCGCGGATGCCGTCGTCGGTCCTGGCCCAGATGACCGCGACGTCGGCGATCGAGGCCATCCCGATCCAGCGCTTGGTGCCGTCCAGAACCCACCCGTCGCCGTCGCGCCGCGCCGAGGTCTGCATGCGCGCGGGATCGCTGCCGGCGTCCGGTTCGGTCAGGCCGAAGCAGCCGATCAGCTCGCCGCGGGCCATCCCCGGCAGCCATCGCTTCTTCTGAGCCTCGGAACCGAACTTGTGGATCGCGCTCATGCTCAAAGAACCCTGGACGCTGGCGAACGTGCGCAGACCCGAGTCGCCCGCCTCGAGCTCGAGCATGGCCAGGCCGTACTCCACCGCGCTGCGGCCGGGACACTCGTAACCGTCGAGGTGCATGCCGAGCACGCCGAGCTCGCCCAATTCCCCGGCCAGCTCCCGCGGGAACACGGCCGCCTCATACCAGCCGTCGATGTTCGGCCGGATCCGCGCGTCGACGAACGCCCGGACTCGATCCCTGAGCTCGAGCTCCTCGGCGGAGAACAGGCTGTCGAGGTTCAGGTAGTCGAGCGCCGAGGGGGTCATCAAGCCCTCGGTCACCCGTAGCGCCCGCTCTCTCGCCAGGTGACGAGCCCGGCGTGGGAGCCGCAGGTCACGCGCTCGGGCTGGAGCGGTCCCGGCCCCTGAATTGCCATCGAGCGACAGACGAAGCCGCTCACGCGGTACACCGGCCCCCACTTGTAATACACGAGCCGCCCGTTTCTGATCTTCCCGGCGGCCGCATGTCCGAACTTGCCGTGGTCGGCCGCCCGGTTCCACGCGCGGACGAAGCCCCGGGCCCGGGCGCACGACAGACGCCGAGCGCTCACCTGGTTGACCGTGAAGAGCTTCAAGGGGGTGGCGGCGTGCGGAACCCTCGTGTCGAGAACACCGCAGGCGCGCATACGTGGCCGTGCATGCGCGAGCGCGGTGGGTGAAGCCGCCGCGGTTGCGCCCACGGCGAGGGCGGCGAGCAGCGCGCGACCCATTCTGTGGAGCGTTATACCCGCGCGGGCACGGGAGCCGTCGACTCGCGCACGACGAGCTTGGTCTCGAGCTGCACGTGCAGTGCCTCGATCCGCTGGTTCTGGAGCTGGCGGACGAGCAGGTTGACCGCCATCCGGCCCATCTCGGCCAGCGGCTGGCGCACGGTGGTGAGCGTGGGGGTGACGATCGAGGCTTCGAACGTGTCGTCGAACCCGACCACGGACAGATCGTCGGGAATCCGGATTCCGCGCCGCCGGGCCGCCTGCATGACGCCGATGGCGAGCATGTCGTTGAAGGCGAACACCGCAGTGGGCGGATCGGGGAGATCGAGCAGCGACAGCGCCGCCTCGATGCCGCCCTCGGCGTGGAAGTCCGACTCGACCACGAGGTCGGGGTCGGGCATGACCCCGGCTGCGGCCAGCGCGCCGCGGTAGCCGCGCAGCCGCTCCTCGGTGGCGATCCATCCGCGCGGCCCGGTGATCGCGGCGATCCGCCGGTGGCCCAGCGCCAGCAGATGCTCGACCGCCTCGCCGGCCCCCATCGAATGGGCTGCCGATACGGTCGGCACTCGTTCGTCGAGTTGCTTCAAAGGGTCGGCGATCACGAACCGGTAGCCGTGCTCGTGGAGGGCGGCGAGCTCGTCGGGCGACTCCTCGGGGAGGATCAGCAGGGCCCCGTCGGTGGTGCCCTGCATCAGGCGCTCGAGCAGCGATGCCTCGCGATCGTGCTCGTGGTGGGTGGGGCACAGGACCATCCGCATGTCCTGCTCGTAGAGCGCCTCGCCGGCGCCGTCGAGGATTACGGCGAAGTAGGAGTGGTGGACGACCGGCGTGGTCACGCCGACCAGGCCGGTGCGGCCGCCCGACAGGCCCCGAGCCGTGCGATTGGTGCTGTAGCCGTACTCGCGCACGACACGCAGCACTGCGTCACGGGCCCGCTCGGACACCTCCGCGCGGCCGTTGATCACGCGCGAGACGGTCGCGGTCGAGACCCCGGCGAGGTCGGCGACCTCGCGGATGGTCAGGCGGTTGCTGCGGCCATTCTCGGGACCGGTGGTGGTGGAACTCATACGGTGTATTGAATCACAGTTTCTGAAACGTTACATCTCGGGCGACCCGCGTGAAGCCGCAAAGTACTCGAAAAATTCAGCCAAATCAAGTCTTGACATCTACGAAACAATCCCGGTAACGTTTTCAGCGCCGCTCACCCGAGACGCATCCCGCAGCGGCATTCGAGGGAACGACAGAGGAGAAGCGAAAGCATGTGGTTCATCACCCGCCGACTGACGTTCTACGTCGTCGCAGCATGGGTGGCGATCACGGTCAACTTCGCGATCCCCCGGGTGATGCCGGGCAACGCGGTCGACGCCATGCTGGCCAAGTTCCCGACTCTCGACGCGAACTCGCTGCATGCGCTCCAGGCCGAGTTCGGCACGCACACCCACGGCAGCCTGCTCAGCCAGTACTTCACCTACCTGGGCAACCTGGCGCACGGAAACCTCGGCCTGTCGGTCATCCAGTACCCGGCCAAGGTCACCACGATCATCGGCCAGACGCTCCCGTGGACGCTGATCCTGGTCGGCATGGCGACGATCATCAGCTTCGCGCTGGGCACGCTGCTCGGGGTCGTGTCCGCCTGGCGCCGCGGCGGCTGGCTTGACCGCTCGCTTCCGGCCTTCACTTTCCTGCAGGCCACGCCGTACTTCTTCCTGGCCCTGGTCGTGATCCAACTGTTCGCGGTCAGCTGGGGCCTGTTCCCGTTCGGCCAGGGCTATGACCTGGGGCAGACGCCGGGGTGGAACTGGTCGTTCATCTCGAGCGCGGCCGACCACTCGTTCATGCCGGCCCTGACCATCGTGCTCACCTCGATGGCCGGCTGGATGCTCCAGATGCGCAACGTGATGATCACCACGATCGCCGAGGACTACGTGCTGGTGGCGCAGGCCAAGGGCCTGTCCCCCCGGCGGGTCATGTTCACCTACGCCGCCCGCAACGCGATCCTCCCCAACCTGGCCGGGTTCGCCCTGTCGCTCGGGTTCGTGGTCGCGGGCGCACTGGTCATGGAGATCGTGTTCTCCTATCCGGGCATCGGCCTGACCCTCTACAACGCGGTCACCTCGGACGACTTCCCGCTGTTGCAGGGCATCTTCCTGGTCATCTCGCTGGCGGTCCTCGCCGCCTGCCTGGTCGCGGACATCGTGTACTTCCTCG
>DATFDC010000563.1:0-6770 GCA_035252415.1 Solirubrobacteraceae bacterium | reverse complement strand
TGGGGCCGGGCCTGCGCGGACTTCGCCTGCGGGTGGACGAGCAGTGGCTTCGCGCTCGAGGCCGTGTCGAGTCCGAGCACGGCCTGGACGTCGGGCGCGATCGCCGCGTCGAGCGCGGGCGCCTGCTGGTTGACGATCGCGCTGGTTCCGTTCTGGAGGGTCACGTGGGCGAACGACACCTCGAAGGCGTGCGCCGCCGCGCCGGCGGTGGCGGTGATCGGGATCGACAGCGCGTTTGGACTCAGATGACCGGGAGTGAGGCCGTGGGCCCGCAGCGAGGCCTGCACCGCCGCCACGGTGTCCGGCGCGGCGCCGTAGCGCTCGGCGAACTGGGCCGGCGAGATGTAGTCGCGGTAATGCGGCGAGCCCGGCGTCGACACCGCGGTGGCGAACGCCTGGAGCGCTGCCGGGTCGCGCGGCTGCAGCGTGACCGTGAGATGCACGGGCGTGCTGGACGCCACTGCGCCGGCGATGTGCGCGCCGGGCGGCAGGATCGGTGCGCTCCCCAGACGGGTGGCGCCGGCCGAGGCGGGCGCGGCGAGTGCGATCACCCCCGCGCACGCGCAGGCGATCGTGGCCAATCGAGTGGACGGAGGCATGACCGCTGCGTCGAGGCTAGCGACTCGTCGAGTTTGCGTCGCCGGTGCTGACCATCACGAACCAGTCGTTCGCGTGCAGCACAACGCCGCCGCCGAGCTCCGCGGACAGCTCGTCGGCGTCGAAATAGCGCTTGTAGACCTGGTGGCGCGATCCGTCGTTCAGCACGCGCGTCTGCCACTCCTCGCGCTCGTGGTCGGGGCGGACGGCGGAGTCGACGACCACGAGCTCGGGGGCGAGGCGGCGCGCCTCGGCCAGGAATGCCTCGCGGGCGCCGTCCTCGAGATGCCCGTAGAAGTGTCCGGTGAACACGCGGTCGAACGACCCGTCCTCGAACGGAAGCTCCAGGGCATCTCCCTGCACGAACCGCCCCTGTGGGACGCGCTCGGCGGCGATCTGGACCATCCGCTCGCTCTGGTCAAGACCGGTCACCTCGCCTCTGAGATGACGGGTGAGGAAGCCGGTGCCGCAGGCGACGTCGAGCGTGCGGCCGGCGGGCAACGACGCCACGGCCTGCTCAAGCGCCCGCACCGCTTCGTGCCAGCCGGGGCGTTCACGGGCGGCGAACAGCCCGGCGCCGGTGTACCACTCGTCGTACTCGGGTGCGCGGGCGTCGTAGTACTCCTTCACCGGTTTGCCATGCTGCCAGGTCATGGCCGACGGCATCGTGACCGGCGAGGACGGGGTGGCGCGCTGCTGGTGGGGCGAGTCGACACCCGAGTATCGGGTCTACCACGACCAGGAGTGGGGGTTTCCGGTGCTTGACGACGTGCGTCTGTTCGAAAAGCTCAGCCTCGAGGGCTTTCAATCCGGGCTCTCGTGGATCACGATCCTGCGCAAGCGTGAGGCGTTCAGGCGAGCGTTCGCGGGATTCGACTTCCGGGTCGTGGCCGGGTTCGACGAAAGCGACGTGGCGCGGCTGCTCGACGACGCGTCGATCGTGCGCCATCGCGGCAAGATCGAGGCGGTGATCAACAACGCGGCGCGGGCGGTCGAGCTGGTCTCCGAAACCGGGTCGCTCGCGGCGTTCGTGTGGGGCTTTGAACCGACGCCGCGCGCCGGGGGCCTGCGGCGCGAGGCGATCGAGGCCCACACGGCGGAGTCACGCGCGCTCGCCCGCGAGCTCAAGCGCCGGGGATGGCGATTCGTCGGCCCGACCACCGTATACGCGTTCATGCAGGCCATGGGCCTGGTCAACGATCACCTCGAGGGGTGCGCCGCGTGGCCGAAGGTGGAGAGCGCGCGCGCGAAGCTCAAGCGGCCCGCGATTACAGGAGCCTGATGATCGCGAAGATCCCGACCGCGACGATCACCGCACGCAGCGCCGGCTGGGGCAGGCGCCGTCCGTAGCGCGCGCCGAGCACGCCACCGATCGTCGATCCGATCGCGATCAGGAGGGCGGGAAGCCACGCGATGTGCGCGGCGAACACGAACACGATCCCCGCGATCAGGTTCACCAGGCCCGAGAGCACGACCTTGACCGCGTTGATGCGCTGGAGATGCTCGTCGGGGAGCGAGAGCCCGAGGATCGCCAGCAGCATGATCCCCTGGGCGGCGCCGAAGTAGCCGCCGTAGATCCCGGTGGCGAACACCCAGAGGAACGACAGCGGTCCGATGTGTCCGTGCTCGCGGGCGCGGCGCGCGCGATAGGCCTCGAGCACACGGCCGATGCGGGACTGCAGGATGATCAGGACGAGCGCGATCACGATGAACGCGGGCACGATGTCCTTGAAGGCGGAGGGCGGCAGGCTGAGGAGGAGAACCGCGCCGACGATGCCCCCGGCGGCGGAGGCGCACGAGAAGCGCAGTACGCGGTCGCGCTGGCCGGCCAGCTCGCGGCGATAGCCGATCGCCCCCGAGACCGAGCCCGGGACCAGGCCCACGGTGTTGGACACGTTGGCGGTCACCGGGGCGTAGCCGAACGCGAGCAGGACCGGGAACGTGAACAGCGTCCCGCTTCCGACCACGGTGTTGATCGTGCCGGCGACGATGCCCGCCCCGAAGATCCCCAGCGCGTGCGGCAGCGTCATGGGTCGGCTCGTACCGGCTGGTGCTAGGTCCGATACGCCCGGACGAGGTAGCCGCTGCGACCGGGGCTCCGGAGCTCGACGCGGTCGAATCCGCTCGCGCCGAACATCAGCTCGAGCTCCCGGCGGCTGTAGTTGAAGATCGGGCAGTTGCCGATCCACTCGTAGCGAATCTTGCGGACCGGGCCCTTGATCAGCGACCAGGTCGGGAACGACCCGACCACGCAGCCGCCCGGCGCGGTGAGCTCGAACATCTTCCGGGCGAAGCGGTGCGGCTCGGGCAGGTAGTCGAACAGGCCGACCGCCAGGATCACCTCGAACGGCCCGTCGAGCGGCGCGGTCAGGAAGTCCTCGACGAGCAGCTCCGTGCGGTCCGCGAAGCGGTTGTTGAGTCTCGCGCGCGAGAGCTCGATCATCGGCTCGGAGAAGTCGACCCCGACGTAGTGTCCGGCGCCGCCCTGTTCGAGGACGAACTCGCCGATGCGTCCGGAACCGCAGCCGACGTCGAGCACGCGCGGGCTCGCGTACGCCCTGACGGTGTCCACGGCGAGCTGCCGGCGGCGGAACAGGCCGGGGCGCAGCGTGCGGACCAGGAAGCGCTCGTCCTCGTAGAGGTCGTCGAACTGATGCGCGCGTTCCTCGAAGCGCGTGCGGACGCGTTCAGGAGCCGTCGCCGAGTCGTGCATGGGCTTCACCATAGGGGATCAGCTCGAAGCGCCGCGCGATCGCGTTCAGGACGCCGGGCGCGCGCCGACGGGCGCCGTTGCGCTGGACCTCGCGCAGGCGGGCGTGGGCGCGCTGCTTCGGGGTGGCGCCTGGTGAGAGGGCCGCGCGAAGCGGCTGCGGGTCGAGCTCGTTGGGGTGGAGGTAGAGGCCGGCGTACTCGCCGGCATGCTGAAGGCCCTTGAGTACCAGCGGCGTGGGGAGGACCTGCCAGTACGACGCCCCGCCGACCGGGACTCTGGTTCGGCCTGCGCGCCAGACCGCCACCGGGAACTCCCACAGGCCGGTGTCATCGAGGCGGTGTGGTTGCTGGGTGGCCGGGACCGCGTGGTCGCGGATGGCCGGCGAGTCGTGCTGGCTGGCGTCGTAGGCGAACCCCTCATCGGCCAGAACCTTGTAGGCCCAACCTGCCTCGCGCGTGATCGAGAAGGCGGGGGCGCGGTAGCCGACCGGGGTGAGGCCGCCGGTCAGATCGGCGATCGTGGCCTTGGCCGCGCGCAGATCCGCTGCGAACTCGTCCGGCGTCTGGCTGTGCACCGGACGGTGTGCGTCGCCGTGGCAGCCGATCTCGTGCCCGCCGTCCACGATGCGCTGGAGCAGGTGCGGGTGGGCCCGGGCGGCCATCCCGAGGACAAAGAACGTGGCGCGGACGTTCAGGTCGGCGAGGATTCCCAGCAGCGCGTCGGTCTGGCGATCGAGCGCCGGCCCGGGGGCGTCCCAGCCAGCGACGCCCACGCGCCGGCGGACCAGCTGATGCCAGTCCTCGAAGTCGACGCTGAGCAGGAGGGTGTTGCGGGGTTCCGGCATGGCGCTTGGGAAGAAACTACGTCCATTCTGAAGTTTCTTCCCAAGTCACCCTCCGGCGAGCATCCGCCGACCGGTCACGCGCTGGCCGACGCGCATCGGGATGAGCAGTCCGAACCGCGAAGCGAGCCGCATCGAGTCCGCCCACCGCGACAGCCCCGACCCGCGCGAGTCCGCGAACGCCCCGGCCGCGATCAGCTCGAGATACCAGTCGATCGTCTCCTGCAGCGTGTCGTCGAGCGGCCGCGAGTCATATCCGAGTTCCTCCCGCGCCTTGCGCGAGCTGAACCGCCAGTCCTGGCCCATCAGGTTCGAGGCCTCGGCCGAGAGGGCGCCCGGAAGCCCGAGCGCCTCGCGGACCTGTGCCAACCGGCGCACCGCCGCCGGCAGGACCATGATCGGGTAGCGGACGCCCGACAGCTCCGCGACGCGGTCGATCAGCCGCGGCCACGGCAGGTTCTCACCCCCGAGGATGTAGCGCTCACCGGCACGCCCCTTCGCGGCCGCCAGCAGGTGGCCGGACGCCACGTCCTCGACGTCGACGAAGTTCATCGGCGCGTCGAGCACGCCGGGCAGGCGGCCGCGCAGGTAGTTCCCGATCGTTCGCGTGGACGTCTCGCCGGGCTGCGAGCGATTGACCGGGACGCCGAGCACGTAGGCCGGGTTGACCACCACGACCTCGACGTCGTGCCGGTCGGCCGCGTCCAGCGCGGCGGTCTCGCCGACGTGCTTGGAGTCCGGGTAGGCGAGCCGGAGCCAGTCGCTCGGGTAAGTCGTCTCCTCGGTGGCCGGGCGGTTCCCGTTGGCCAGCCCGATCGCCGAGATCGTCGAGGTCACCACCACCCGCGGAACCCCGGCCGCGGCGGCCGCCTCCACGGCGATCTCGGGCCCGCGCGCGTTCAGATCCCACACGCGCTCCATCGGGCTCGACGCGACATAGCCGGCTACGTGAAACACCATCTCGGCGTCGCGGAACGCCCGGCGAAGAGCCCGGAAGTCGAGCACGTCGCACTTCGCGCGGCGATAGCGAATCCCGGTCAGCGCCTTCAACCGATCCGGGTTTCGATAGATGACGCGCACGTCGTCGCCGCGCTCCGCCAGGGCCCGCACCACGTGGGCGCCCACGAAGCCGGTGGCTCCGGTCACGCATACATTCATCGGTGATCTCTCTCGCGTTAGAGGGTCGGTCGCTTCAATGCCTTCCCCTCGATCAGCCGCCATAATCGACGTCGTGGTTCCCGAGGCGCCGCTGGAGCGCACCGAACACGGACTCGAGCCGCGCGGCGAGGGCTGGTTCGTGCTCAACGCCCGCGACGCGAAGTGGCTCGACGGTCACTTCGGCGCCTACACCCGCTTCGAGGGCTCAGAGGCGCGCTTCCCCAAGCTCGGATTCAACATCGGCGTGCTGGCGCCCGGACAGGCGGCCTGCTACTACCACGGCGAGGACGAGCAGGAGGACTTCCTGGTCCTCCAGGGCGAATGTGTGCTGCTGATCGAGGACCAGGAGCGACCGCTGCGTCAATGGGACTTCGTGCACTGCCCGGCCTGGGCCGAGCACGTGTTCGTCGGGGCCGGCGACGCCCCGTGTGCGCTCCTCGCGGTCGGAACGCGCACCGACGGCGACGTGGTCTACCCGCAGTCGGACCTGGCCCTGCGCCACGGCGCGGGCGTGGAGAACACGACCCGTGAGCCCCGCGAGGCATACGCCGAGATCCCGCCCGACGCGGAGGTTGACTACCGCCCCGGCTGGCTCCCCGGCGCGTAGCGCTCGCGTCGTGCCGGCGCCCGAACGTGGATCGCTGGCCGTCGCGGTCCAGCAAGCCGCACGGTTCGAGCGTCGCGCGGTGTCATGGCAGTCCGGGCTGCTGGCGGCCATCCCGGTCGTGGCGATGCTCGCCCTTGGCACGATCGCCTGGTCCGCGGTCGCCGGCGTGACGATGGCCGCCGGCGCGATGCTCGTCGGGATCGCCTGGCGGGTGCGCGGCGGACGACCACCGCTCGGGGTGCTCGCCATCGATGCCCTCGTGATGTCGTTCTCGACCTTCGTGGGTTGCGCCACCGGGTCGCTGCCCTGGCTTCACTTCGGCCTGTTGTGCGCGTGGACGCTGGCCGGCGGTCTGATGGTCGGGATCGGCAACCGCGGCGGGGTGGTCGGCAATCAGGCGATCATCGCGTTCGTCGTGTTCGGGCGCTTCAGCCAGCCGGCCGACGCGTCCGCGGCTTTGGCCGGCCTCGTCCTGGCCGGCGGGGTGTCGCAAGTGCTGTTCCTCGGGTTGGTCCGCTGGCCGACGCCCCTCCGGGTTCAGCGCCAGGCCACGGCGGCCGCGTACCGCAAGCTCGCCGGGCTGGCCACGGCCTCGTCGGAGACCTCGACGCTTCCGGCCGCCACCGCGCTCGACGAGGCGCAGAGCACGCTGGCCTCGCTCACGCTGTTCGGCGACCCGGCGCTCATGACGCTGCGCAGCCTGGTCAACGAGGGCCACCGGATGCGGATCGAGCTGAGCGCGATCCACGTGTTGATGCGACGAGAGCCGGCCCATCAGCAGGCCGAGGCGATCCTTGAGTCGGTCGCCCGTGCGACGGAGCTGCTCGCGAGCGCGATCGAGGGCAACCGGGAAG
>DATFDC010000562.1:0-3968 GCA_035252415.1 Solirubrobacteraceae bacterium | reverse complement strand
CTCGATCCCCAGAGCGGGCGCCACGAGCCGGCGCACGTCGCGCATCCGGCGTTCAACCAGGACACCGATCAGGCCCTCGCGTCGATCGGCAAGCTCGCCGCGCTCGACCCGGTCTCGGTCTGGGCCGGCCACGCCGATCCGGTGACCGGCGACGTGCGCGCGCAGCTCGAGCGAGCGGCCAGCGGCGCGTGATGGCCAAGCAGCGAAAGCAAAAGCCCGAGAAACTGGCCGCCCCACCGAGCGAATACCGCGACTCCGAGGGCAACGTGCTCGTTTTGCGCGGCTCGCTTAAGCCCGGAGCCCGGCGCGAGTACGCCGACATCCTGACCGGCGGACTCGAGCGCGAGGACGCCTGGCAGCGCGCCACCGAGTTGCTGTTCGAGCGGCTCGCCGTGTCGTGGACGATCTCCGAACTCGAGATCACCCGGCAGAAGGAGCTCCTCGGGCGCTACCGGATGGCCAGCGCCGACGAGCGGCGGTTCGTCCGCGACGCGCTGCGCGAGCACGTCACCGAGCACTTCCCGGAGCTCCAGGCGCCGTGATCGACCCCGACGCCTTCGCGAAGCTCATCTGCGAGTGGTGCCTCGACGTCCACGAGCGCGACTACGTGCTGGTCACGACCACCCCGCTCGCGGCGCCGCTGGTCCGCGCCCTGCATCGCGCGCTCCTTACCCGCGGAGCCTGGCCGCCGGCCATGCGCATCGCCTTGCCCGGCCTGGCCGAGGACTTCTACGAGCACGCGCCGGATGACCTCCTCGACAACGTCCCGTCCCAGGACCTCGCCGAGATCGAGCGGATCGACTCGTACCTGAACATCCAGGCGCCCGAGAACACTCGCTCGCTCGCCGAGGTCGATCCGGCCAAGATCGCCCGCGCGTCCCGCGCCCGCGCGTCCATCCAGGAGATCCGGATGACCAAACGCTGGTGCGGCACGATCTGGCCGACCGCCGCGCTGGCCCAGGACGCCGGCATGAGCAACGACGACTACGCCGCGTTCGTCAACCGGGCGCTCTTCCTCGACCGCCCCGATCCGGTCGCGGCCTGGCGCGAGCTGAGCGACCGTCAGCAGAGCCTGGTCGATCGGCTGAACACGGCGAGCACCATGCGCATCGAGGCCGACGGCACCGATCTGACCCTGCGCGTCGACGGTCGCACCTGGATCAACTCCGACGGCCGGCGCAACATGCCGAGCGGCGAGGTGTTCACCGGCCCGCTCGAGGACTCGGCCAACGGCACGATCCGCTTCACGGTCCCCTCGAGCCCGCGCGGGGTGCTGGTCGAGGATGTGACGCTCACGTTCGAGGACGGGAAAGTCACCAGCGCCACCGCGGCGCGCGGCCAGGAATACCTCGACGCTGCATTGAGCAGCGACGCCGGCGCGCGCTTCCTGGGCGAGATCGGCATCGGCACGAACACCGGGATCGACCGCGCCACCGGCTCGGTCCTGCTCGACGAGAAGATCGCCGGCACCGTGCATCTGGCCCTCGGCCGCTCCTATCCCGAGACCGGTGGCGTGAACCGCTCGGCCCTGCACTGGGATCTGATCTGCGACCTGCGCCGGGGCGGCAGCCTGACCGCCGACGGCGAGCCGGTCACGATCGACTGAGCACTACGCTTGCCGGTGCAAATGCGCCGGACTAAGATCGTCGCCACCATCGGACCCGCCTGCCGCGACCTCGAGACGCTGACCCGCATGGTCGACGCCGGCCTCGACGTGGCCCGCCTGAACTTCTCGCACGGCAACCGCGAGCTGCACGCCGAGAACGCCGACCTGGTCCGGCGTGCCTCCACCGCGGCCGGGCGCCAGGTCGCGATCCTCCAGGACCTACCGGGACCGAAGATCCGGATCGGGCGGCTCGAGGACGACATCGCCGAGCTCAAGCCGGGCGAGAAGCTCGTGCTGATGTGCGGCGGCAACTCAGTGGGCAACGGCGAGCGGATGTCGGTCTCCTGGGGCGGGCTGGCCGCCGCGGTCGATCCCGAGGACATCATCTACCTGGCCGACGGCGCGATCCGCCTGCGGGTCCAGGCCGTGCGCGAGGGCGACGGCGAGGTCGAGACCGCGGTCGAGATCGGTGGCGCGGTGTCTTCACGTCAGGGGCTGAACATCCCCGGCTCGACGCGCGGCCTCCCCGCCGTCCCCGAGGAGGACCTCGACATGCTGCGCTTCGGCGAATCGATCGGCGTCGACCTGGTCGCGTTGTCGTTCGTGCGCACGGCCGAGGATGTGACCAGCGTGCGCCGGCACACCCGCCTGCCGCTGATCGCCAAGATCGAGAAGCCCCAGGCCGTCGACTCCGCCGAGGAGATCATCCGCGCCGCCGACTGCGTGATGGTCGCGCGCGGGGACCTCGGCATCGAGCTGCCGATCGAGGACGTGCCGATCGTCCAGAAGCAGCTCCTGCGGACCGCCGGCAAGCTGGCCCGTCCGGCGATCACGGCCACCCAGATGCTCGACTCGATGGTCAACTCCTCGCGCCCCACCCGGGCCGAGGTGGCCGACGTGGCCAACGCGATCCTCGACGGCACCGACGCGGTCATGCTCTCCCAGGAGACCGCGGTCGGCTCCTACCCGGTCGGCGCCGTCGAGATGATGGCCTCGGTGGCCGAGCGGGTCGAAAACACTCTGCCCTACCGCGCCTGGAACGAGGAGCGGGTCCGCCGCGACGCGCGCGACCCGGCCTACACGATCGCCTACAGCGCCTGCGCCGCCGCCCGCGACCTGCACCTGGCCGCGCTGGTCGTGCCCACGCTGTCGGGCCGCTCGGCGCGGCTGATCTCCGCCCATCGGCCCCAGGTGCCCATCTACGCGCTGTCGCCCGGCAAGGAGACCGTGCGGCGCTGCAGCCTGATGTGGGGCGTGGAGGCTGGGCCGATGCGCCGCCACGAGGTCACCGAGCACCTGATCGCCGACGCGGCCAAGCGCGTGGTCGAGCTCGGGTGGGTCAAGTCGGGCTCGCGCGTCGGGATCACCGCGGGCCTCCCGTCCGGCCGTCCCGGGACCACCAGCCTGTTCCAGATCCAGCGGGTCTGATTGGGCCGCGCCTTCGGCGCGTCATCCATGGGGCCAATCCGCCGGGCATCCCTGCCCGGCGGCGCGCCGCGCCACCGCGGTCATGCGTAACGTGCCTCTTCGGACCACGCCCACGCCACCGAGTACACATAAGCGTGTGGGACACGCTTATGTGTACTCGGCCGGGCGCCGAGGGGCGGCTAGACACTTTAGGCAGGCCGCTACGCCGCGCGCTGCCCGTAGAACTCGGCTTCCGCCTCACCCAACTCGGTGGCGGGCGCGTCGTCGTAGAACCACTCGCGGGCGATCCGGTGGAAGTTTCCGCGCGCGTGAAGCTGAGCCAGCACGGCCAGCGTGAGGACCTCCATGCGCCGGCCGAAGATGTGATCGGGCGGCGCGGACTCGTGGCGGAGCTGGCCGAAGTACTCCGAGCGCGGGTCGCTCATGTCGATCAGCACCTGGGTGGCGTACTCCGGTGTCAGCTCGGTGTCCTGGTCGATCGTGTACCAGGAGGTGGCGGCGCGGAAGTGGGCCAGCACGCGCTGGGGGTCGAACTTGTCGGGCTCGGGGAAGAAGCCGACCTCGGTGCCCAGGTGCATGATCGTCTCGACGTCGCCCTCGATGATGGCTCGGGCCACCTGGATCTCGAGCTCGACCGCGCCCGGCGGCATCCGCTTGAACAGGCCGAAGTCGAAGAACACCATCCGGCCGTCGTCGAGCAGCGCCGAGTTGCCGGGATGGGGATCGCCCGAGAACTGGTGGTGGCGGTACAGGCAGCCGAAGTAGAAGCGAAAGAGCATCTCTCCGATCCGGTCTCGGTCCTCCTGCGGGTAGCCCTTGAGCTCCTCGAACCCGGTCCCCTGCACGTAGTCGCTCACCATCACGCGTTCGCGTGACAAAGAGGTCACGACCTCGGGGATCACGATGAACGGATGGCCGCGGAAGATGCGCGCCA
>DATFDC010000561.1:0-7896 GCA_035252415.1 Solirubrobacteraceae bacterium | reverse complement strand
CCGGCCGGCCCGCGGGCACGGGCCCCAACGTGGGCTACAAGCTGCGCCAGAAGGAGGGCTACTTCCCGACGCCCCCGTCGGACTCGCTGGCCAACCTCCGCAGCGAGATGGTCGCGACGATGGAGTCGCTGGGGATCCGCTGTGAGTTTCACCACCACGAGGTTTCCTCGGGCGGCCAAGGTGAGATCGACATGCGCTTCCAGCCGCTGCTGCGCATGGCCGACCAGATGATGATCTACAAGTACGTGGTCAAGAACGAGGCGCGGGCCGCCGGCAAGACCGCGACGTTCATGCCCAAGCCGATCTTCGAGGAGAACGGGTCGGGCATGCACGTGCACCAGTCGCTGTGGAAGGACGGCGATCCGCTGATGTACGGACAGGGCGGCTATGCCCATCTGAGCGACCTGGCCAAGCACTACATCGCTGGTCTTCTGGCCCACGCGCCGGCGCTGCTGGCGTTCTGCGCGCCGACGACGAACTCGTATCGGCGCCTCGTGCCGGGGTATGAGGCCCCGGTGAATCTTGTGTACTCGGCGCGGAACCGTTCTGCGTGTGTGCGGGTTCCGATGTACCACGAGGCGCCCAAGACCAAGCGGATCGAGTTCCGCTCGCCGGACCCGACCGCGAACCCATACCTGGCGTTCAGTGCGTTGATGATGGCCGGCCTGGACGGGATCAGGCGCGAGCTCGACCCCGGCGATCCGCTCGATGCGGATCTGTACGACCTGCCGGTGGAGACGCTCGCCGGCATCGCCACCGTGCCCGGGTCGCTGGAGGCGTCGTTGGATGCGCTGGAGGCCGACAACTCGTTCCTGTTGGAGGGGGACGTGTTCACGACCGGGTTGATCGAGGCTTATGTCAGGTACAAGCGCGAAGAAGAGGTCGACGCGATCCGGATGCGGCCGCATCCGTGGGAGTTCGCGCTGTACCACGACGCGTAGGTTGTCCTTGGGGGGTCGTCGTGCCCTTCGCCGGCCGCGATCACGTGGTCGCAGGTCGGATCGTGGTCGCGGGTTCCGCGAGTGCCGGCGAAAGGCATCGACGACCCCCTGACCCTGTCCGTCCTGCAACGCAACTCCCACGGGCAGCCGCACGGCCCCGCGTCTTGAGAGAGCCGGGAAGCCGGCCGTCCCGAGCCCAGCACCCTGCAAAAGTCGCGAAACCTCCCCCGCCGCGACCCGTCGAGGCGACATAAGCATGCTCCTCATGCTTACGTGCGGAAGGTCGTCCGGTGCAGGGGCGGTTTTGCGCGTTATGCATGGCGCTTGAGCCGGGCGCTGAAACGGCTCCAGGCGCTCGGAGGGCGGGGTTGGGTCTTGAGCCACTCCTCGCGGGTGGGGAGTCGGCCGGACTTGCGGGCGGACACGACGCACTCGGTGTGGGCGTGGCGGCGGCGGCCGTGGTCGCCCTCGGGGAACAGGAGCATGTGCTCGCTGAGGGCCGGCAGGTGACGGCCGCACAGGGGGCAGCGGTAGGTGGCCGGCTTGAGGTTCTGGGCGCGGCGCATCGACCACCAGCGCGGCTTGGGCTGATCGGCCATCCGTCCAAGCATCGCATCGCGACACGGGCCGGGCGGGTATCTTCGAGGCGATGGAGCACCGCGACGAGCGCATCGTGGTCGAGACCGACCGCTACCGGATCACCGGCCTGCTCCGCCTCCCGCGGGATGGCTACCGCAGCCGGCTGACCGACTACCTGAACTCGTCCGACCGGGCGTTCGTCGCCCTCACCGATGCGGAGATCGTGCCGTTCGACGGCGGGAAGGCCGAGCGCCGGCCATTCCTGGCCGTGTCGCTACAGCACGTGGTGATGGCCATGCCGCTGGACGGTCAGCCAACCGACTGAACCGGCCGGGAAGACAGCGGGCGTCGTAACCGCGGCGGCGCGGCGAGGTATCGTTGTTGGTATGGCAACCCGCCGCGCCGACGACCTCGAAGGCCTCAGCCGCAGCGAGGTCCTCCGTGCCTCGCCGCGGATGTTCGAGTTCAACCTGCTCGAGAAGTTCTCCCGGGTGCACTGGGCGGTCGTGCCGATCCTTTTCGTGCCGATCATCACGATCCTCCTGATCGAGGGCTTCGTCCACGGCGCGGGCTGGTCGGTCGTCTACTGGCTGCCCGCCGGCTACCTGTTCTGGACGCTGACCGAGTACTGGCTGCACCGCGTGGTGTTCCACTTCGAGCCCGAGAAGGGCATCGGGGCACGGCTGCACTGGATCATCCACGGCGTCCACCACGACCACCCGAACGACCCCCTCCGGCTGGTCATGCCGCCGGCCTTGAGCATCCCGCTCGCCGCCCTGTTCGTTTGGGTCTTCTCGCTGATCATCGGCACCCCCGGGTTCCTCCCGTTCGGCGCCGCGTTCCTGACCGGCTACCTCGGGTACGACATGCTGCACTACCACGTGCATCACCACCGGCCCAAGAGCGCGCTCGGCAAGCGGCTGCGCGAACTGCACATGCGGCACCACTTCCAGGACCACGAGCGGGGCTACGGGGTGAGCGCACCGTTCTGGGACCACGTGTTCGGAACCGCTCCGAAGAAGACGCGCTAGCCGGGCCCCGAGCTTCGATGCGACCGGGAGCGGCGATCGCCGGCGTGGCCATGGCGCTACCCGAGCGGCTCGTCTCCAACGATGAGCTGGCCGCGGGGCTCGGCGTCGACCCGGCCTGGATCACCAAGCGCACGGGTACTCGGGAACGGCCCTGGGCGTCCGGCGAGGAGCGCCTGAGCCAGCTGGCTGCGCAGGCCGGACGAGACGCCCTCGAGCGAGCCGGACTCGAGGCGGGCGAGCTCGATCTGGTGCTGGTCGCCACCTCGACGGCGGATGAGATCAGCCCGAATGCCGCTCCGCTCGTGGCCGGGCTGATCGGGGCTGAGCGCGCCGGCGCGCTCGACGTGGGCGCCGCCTGCACCGGATGGCTGTCCGCGCTGGCCATGGCCAGCGGGCAGATCGAGTCCGGGCGGGCCAGCCACGCGCTCGTGGTGGGGGCCGACTTTCTGTCGCGATTCCTCGACGTCGCCGACCGCGATACCGCTCCGCTGTTCGCCGACGGGGCCGGGGCCGTGGTCGTCTCGGCCACCGAGTCACCTGATGGGCGCATCGGACCGGTGGTGCTGCACGCGGATCACTCGGGCGCGCACCTGATCAGCTTGAGGCGGGGCGACCACATCCGGATGGACGGGCAGGAGTCCTTCCGCGCCGCGGTGGCCTCGATGGCCCGGGTCACGGTGGAGGCCCTTGAAGCGGCCGGATGTGGCCTCGAGGACGTCGATCTATTCGTCTACCACCAGGCCAACTCGCGGATCATCCGCGCGGTCGGGCAGCGCCTCGACCTGCCCGCCGAGCGGGTCGTCGACTACGTCGGGCGGTTCGCCAACTCGTCGACGGCGACACTGCCGATCGCGCTGTCGGTGGCCGTGTCTGAAGGCCGGCTGGCGCCTGGCCACCGGGTGCTGTTGGCCGCCTTCGGCGCCGGCCTGACCTGGGGCGGGGCGGTGGTCGAGTGGAGCGCGCCGGCGCCCGTGCCGACCACGGCGGCGGACGGGCACAACGGCGCGAGCCAGGCCTAGCCGAGCGTGATGCCGACTGTGTAGTAGGCCACGTGCTTGGTTCGCGCCCGCGGGACCTGCTTGGTCACGTGCAGTATGTGGCGGTGGCGCTTGACCAGATGCCTGTGGACCTTGCCCAGGTGACAATCCGCCTTGATCAGCGCTGCCTTGACCTGCGTCAGGGTCTTGTGCGCGAGGTTCGGAACCCGGCAAGGGATCGCCGAGAACGGCTTGAGCCCGCGATCGTCCACGCGCACCGCACCCGGACTGGCCGGGATCAGGTAGCGGTTCTTGGGTCCGAAACGCCAGTACGCACCGGACGGCAGCCCCTGGACCACGCTCCCCACCGACGGTCGGTACACCAGATGGGACTGAGGGGTGAAGATGTTGGCGACGTCCCAGGGATCGATCACGACCGACGGTTTGACGCCTCCGAATGGCGTCCAGCTGGTGATCGCGATCGGGGCGCCGCCGACCACCCGATAGTTCTGCCCGAGCGTCGTGGTCAGGAACGTCCCGTTGGACGGCACGGGGTTCAGGTGCGAGGCGGGATTGCCGGCATTGTCGACGTTCCACTCGTCCACCAGGAACGGCACCGGCGGGGGGTTGAACACCGACGTGCTGGTGACCCACATTGGCGCGCCACCCGCGACGATGTACACCCCCCCGGTGTTGGTCTGGAACACGGTGCCGTCGGCGGGGACAGGGTTGAGCGCGTCGTACTGCTCCTGGGTGATCACCGTGTACGGCTGCGCGCCGCCGACTGCGCTCCAGTCGCTGACCAACAGGGGAGCGCCGCCGGCGATCTCCCAGTAGCTGGTGGTCCCGGTCACCTGCACGAACGTGCCGTTCGGGAACGCGGCGGCGCCGGACGCCGCGCCGGCATCCACGTAGTCGCTGTCGATGTTGATCGTCACCCCGCCGTAGGTGGCGTTGTGCCCACCCTGGTACTGGTGAAGGCGCTGGTGGTTCACCCAATCCGTGCTCGGCAGGTACGCGCTGGTCGTGGTCTGCTGGTTGTTCCACTCGGCGTTCCAGATCTGGTCGGGCTCGACGTAGCCGGTCCCGTATTGCTGGACCAGATCGGTCACGCCGGTGGTCGCGCTGCTGTACACGCCCGATGCATAGCCGCGGGCGTGCAGCTCGGTCGTCCACGCGCTCAGGAAGGCCAGAACCGCGGGCGTGTTGGTGGCGTTGCGGTTGTAGCTCTCCATGTCGTCGTAGATCGGGTTGCCCGGGGCGAGCCCGACCGCCTCGGCCTGATTGACCGCGTCGTCGGCCGCCGCGGTGCCCTCCGCCGACGCCTGCGCGGGCACGATCGACGCGCATCCGCAGCCGTTGTTGGGTGCCTGGAGCCCGACGTAGATCGGGAGCAGGACCCAGCCCGCCGCCGACTCCTGCTCGACCCAGGTGGCGCTCAGGTTGGCCTGTGCACACGCTTCGTTGGCGCCGCCGATGTAGATCCCGACCGCCCGGTAGGGAGAGGCGGCCCAGGCCGACATGGCGGAGGTGCTCGGCGTCGAGCAGGCATCGAAACCGAGCCCGGTGTAGAGCGGATCGCCGGCCCGGTGGACGGCGTGGCGACGGGCCGCGGCCGCTCGCGCCGGTTTGTTGCGGTGGGTGGTAGGTGCGCTGTCGGCGTTGAGCGAGCGCACCTGGAGCGCCCGGGCCACGACGGAGGGGTCGCGCGCCCAGGTCGCGGTGACGAGCACGCCCTTCGACGGGACGGCGAGCTGGGTCGACGACCCGTTCCTCGGTTGCGCGCGCCGGTCTTGCGGGAGCATCGGACCGGTGGCGTTTGCCGCGCCGGCGCTGTGTGCGGCCAGCGGCTGCACCAGGATCGCCTCGGTGCGCCCGACCGCATGGGCCGGGCAGCGCTGGCGGGAGCTCGGCTGTCCCAGGTACACCGCGTGGCGGTTGAAGCGCACGCACACGGTCGGGTTGGTCGCGAGGTTGAACACCGGCCAGGCGGCCGGGACCACGAGCCGGTAGCCGTGATAACGAAGCGCCTTGGTGGCGGGACGGGAGCCGGTCGGCGACGCCGCCGCGGCGGCGCTCGCGGACAGCAGAAACGCCAGCAGCGCGGCCGCCGCTGGCCAGAGTCGGGGTCGGGGTCGGAATCGGAGCAATCCACGCATCCGCACATCACCCGGCGCGCCGGCCCGCACCCAGCTGGTCGATTCGTGCTCGCGGACGAGCGAGCTACCTGGTCCCGGGCATGCTAACGAGGTTCGATCTTCCCTGCAAAGCGGCCTATCGATGGCTCATTCCGGCGCCGGAGACCACACGCTCGACCATCGAGTGAGCAACCCAGAAGATGTCGTGGCTCTGCCGGTCGAAGACGAGGTACACGAACGGCTCGGCCGGCGAGCTGTACCAGCCGATGGCCAGCACGGGGAAGGAGCCGGCGTCGCGCCGCACGCCTTCGCCTTCGTATGGCCGCGTCTGCACCACGATCGATTGCGCGGGCGGTACCGCGCTTGTGGGGACCTGGAGGTTTGGCGGGATGTTGGCCACCGCGATATCCGTGCTCGAGCGGCGGCAGTTCGAGGCGCCGCCGTTCGGGATCAAGATATGGCCGGCGCCGGACGTGAACGGAGAGGGCGGGATTCGAAGCGCCGTGGCGTCTTCGGAGCCGACGTGACCGTCCCTGCTGCGGTCTCCTGCCGTCTGTCGCTTCCATAGAGCTTCCACCCGCGCGCCGGTCACCGGGCTCCGCGTCCGGACGGCCGTTCATGCTCGCCGCTGTGGAGATCGTCCTCAGAACGCGAACGGCCGAAGACGCAGAGGTCGTCCTCCCCGCGATCGTCTACGCCAAGATCCTGGAGGAGCACCCAAACGTCGCCGACCTCGAGCTCATCGACCGGACCATCCGACAGCCTGACGAGCGGCGGCCAGACGTTCGCCCAGGTCGAGAGCGGTTCTTCCGTCGTGAAGATCGCGTTTGGGCGCTGGCCATGGTGGAGTTCGGTCAAGCTCCTGCCATCATCGTAACCGTGTTCTCCGCTGCTACTGAGCCTTCCTGAGATGTCATCGGCGATCGTTCATGTCTCCGCCGCAGACCTTCATCTTGCCGGCACATATGAGCCGACGGGCGACGTCCTGTATCTCTCGTCGTCCAACGACGACAAATCCGGTGCAGCCCAGGAGACGCCTGAGGGTCACGCCGTCCGCCTAGACCCTGATGGACGGATCACACACCTGACCGCGATCAACGCCCGCTGGTTGCTGGATCGAGATGGCGAACTGGTCGCCACCCTGCGCGACGGGCGGCGGCTCCGGCTGACCGCCGCCGACGTAGCCGATCTTCTCGTCTAGGGCGCGGAGCACCAGCCGGCCGGCGAACGGAGAGGGCGGGATTCGAACCCGCGATGGAGTGTTAACCCCATACTCGCTTAGCAGGCGAGTGCCTTCAGCCACTCGGCCACCTCTCCGGTTTCGGGCCAGTCTAGAGCCTGATCCGGGCACGTCGGCGCCTATGGCTGGCTAGCATCGGCACCGTAACCTCGGAGGGGTGGCAGAGCGGTTGAATGCGCTGGTCTTGAAAACCAGAGTGCGTGCAAGCGCACCGCGGGTTCGAATCCCGCCCCCTCCGCTGAGAAATCTGGGGATTTCCCCGGGTGTGAGATCCTAGATTCGGGACGGCGCCGGGATTAGGATCTGAGCGATGACCGACATCGCAATCCCCACCTCAGCACGTGAGTCCGAGCCGGCTGCCTCCGCGGCGCCACCAGGCATCGAGATCCCCGAGTTCCAGATCGTGCCGCGTGCCGGCCTGGCTATCGCCGCGGTCGTGCTCATCGGCCTAATCGTGGCGATCGCGGTCAACAAGCTCTGGCCACTGACCTTCTTCCACGTCGCCTTCGGGGCCGCGTGGACGATCATCGACCTGTTCCTCGGCCTCGTGCTCGGGCCAATCATGGGCAGCATGCCGGTCCCCGCGCGGATCCAGTTCACGACCCGGCTGATGCCGAAGATGGTGGTGATCATGCCGGTCGTGGTGACCGCGACCCTCGCGGCCGGGTGGCAGCTCGGAGTCCACGAGGGGACGGTGCTCTCCAGTTATCCGCAGCACGGCTGGATACTGGCCAGCTTCATCGTGGTGGGCGTCATGTCGGTGCTCGCCCTCGGCCTGCTCGAGCCCGCCAATATCGCCGTCCTGTTCGAACTCAAGAAGCCTCGGCCTGACCCGCACGTGATCGAGCAGCTGATGAAGCGCTTCATCTACTGCGCAGGGATCCTCGGTGCGATGCAGGTCGCGACGCTGGTGATCATGACCAAGCTGGCGTCATCGTGACCGAGCGACCTCTCCCGCCGGTCACCCAGCTGGCCATGGTGTCGCTCGGG
>DATFDC010000560.1:0-11342 GCA_035252415.1 Solirubrobacteraceae bacterium | reverse complement strand
CGGTGGCCGGCCGCCGGCGCGTCGGGCCGGTGATCGTCAACGGTTCGGAGACCGAGCCGGCCAGTGCCAAGGACCGCCTGCTGCTCGGGCGGATGCCCCACCTCGTGCTGGACGGCGCCGTGCTGGCGGCGGGCGCGGTGGGCGCCTCGGAGGTGATCGTCAAGGTCGGGTCGGGCGCGGCCGGGGTGGTTGGTGTATTGCAGGCGGCAGTGTCGGCCCGGTCCGGCGATCGCGTACGGATCTCGGTCGTGGCCGGGCCCGAGGGCTACGTGACCGGCGAGGAGAGCGCGGTCGTCCACTATCTGAACGCTTCGGTGGCCAAGCCGACCTTCGTGCCTCCGAGGCCGTTCGAGCGGGGCGTGCGAGGGCGGCCCACGCTGATCCAGAACCCCGAGACGCTGGCCCAACTCGCACTGGTCGCCCGGTTCGGCTCGCGCTGGTACCGAGAGCTCGGCACGGTGTCCGACCCCGGCTCGGCGCTGGTCACGATCACCGGCGCGGTCCGTGCGCCCGGCGTGTACGAGCTGGCCTTCGGGACCCCGATGCGCGATCTGCTCGACGCCGCCGGTGGTCCGGTTGAGCCGCTGCAGGCCCTGCTGGTCGGCGGCTACTTCGGTACCTGGGTCGACGCCTCGGCCGCGGCGGGACTGCGGCTCGCGCGCGAGGACCTGCGCTCGGTGGGCTGCTCGCTGGGCTCGGGCGTCCTGATCGCGCTGGGCGAGAGTGCCTGCGGGCTGCACGAGAGCGCCCGGGTGATCTCGTATCTGGCCGGCCAGTCGGCTCGTCAGTGCGGTCCGTGCGTGCACGGCCTGGCGGCGATCGCGGACTCCGTGGATGCGATGGCATCTGGGGTGGCGCATGGTTCCGAGCGCGCCCGGGTGCTGCGCTGGTGTTCGGAGATTCGGGGCCGCGGCGCATGCCATCACCCCGACGGCGCGGTGCGGTTCGTCGAGAGCGCACTGCGCGTGTTCGCGGCCGATGTCGAGTCGCACCGGCGCGGACGCTGTTCGGCTCGGCCCGCCGGGCTGCCACTCGGCGGATTGGCGGTGGCGGCTCGATGAGCGCGACCCTGCGCGTCAACCCGATCGCCTGCGAGGCGCACGGCATGTGCGCGGAGCTCCTGCCCGAGCTGATCCGCCTCGACGACTGGGGCTATCCGATTCTCGACGAGTCAGAGGTGCCGCCGGACCTGGTCGGGCTGGCCCGGCGCGCGGTCGATGCCTGCCCGACGCTGGCGCTGCTGATCGACGAGGGGTGAGCTAGCTCTGCTCTGCCGCGAGCCGGGGTGGCGGACCCAGCTCTCGGGGCGGGCCGCCGGCGGCGAGCTTTAGCTGCCACCAGCCCACGTCGTACCAGGCGCCGTGCTTCCAGCCGATGTCCCGGTACACGCCGACCGGCTTGAACCCGAGCGCCTCGTGCAGCCCGACGCTCGCGTCGTTCGGCAGCGTGATGCCGGCGCAGGCAATCCGGAATCCCTGCTCCGCGAGGAGTCCGAACAGGGTCTGGTATAGCGCGCGTCCGACGCCCCGGCGCTGGCTTTGCGGGGCCACGTAGACGGTGACGTCGGTCGCCCAGCGATAACACGCGCGCTCGCGGTGGCGCGTGGCGTAGGCATAGCCGATCAGTTCGTTGCCGTCGTGCGCGACCAGCCAGGGGTGGGTCCGCGTGGTGGTCTCGATCCGGTCGGCGATCTCGTGCGCCGTGGGTGGCTCCTCCTCGAGCGAGATCGGTGTGTCGCGGACGTACGGTGTGTAGATCGCCGCGCAGGCTGCGGCGTCGCGCTCGGCGCATGCGTCCCTGATCAGCATGAGCCGGAATCTATCCGGCAGGTAGTCTCGGGGCCGATGCCGATACTTGATCTCTCAGACGAGCAGCGCGCGTTCGTCGAAGCGATCCGCGACTTCGCCCGCCGCGAGTGCGGCACACGCGAGCAGCGCGACGCGCTGACCAACGGCGGCGTCGAGCCCCACAACCCTGACGTGTACGCGCAGATCGCTTCGCTTGGCTGGCTGGGGGTCGCGATTCCTGAGGAGTACGGCGGGTCGGGCGGTGGCGCGGTCGATCTGTGCTTGCTGTGCGAGGAGTTCGCCCGGGGGCTGATCCCGATGGGATTCTTCCCGGTGACCATGATGTCCGGCCGGCCGGTCGAGCTGTTTGGGAATGTTGAGTTGAAGCGCGAGATCCTCGGCGGGATCGCCGCGGGCCGGACCGGCGCGATCGCCATGTCCGAGCCCGAGGCAGGGTCCGACGTGGGCAACCTGTCCTGCCGGGCGGCCCAGTCGAACGGCGACTTCGTGATCAACGGACAGAAGACCTGGATCACCGGCGCGCACATGGCCGATCAGATCCTGGTGGTCTGTCGCAGTTCGCGCACGGACGACAAGCATTTCGGCCTCACGATGATCTCTGTGCCGGGCGGTGTCGAAGGTCTCGAGATCCGGGGGATCGGAACCTTGGGCGGGCGCGAGGTCAACGACATGTACTTCACCGACTGCAGCGTTTCCGCCGATCGGGTCGTCGGGCAGGTCGACCACGGGTGGATGCAGCTGATGGCCGGCCTGAACTACGAGCGGCTGATCATCGCCGCCCAGTCGCTCGGGATGGGTCAGCGCGCGTTCGACGACGTGCTGTCGTACGTGAAGGAGCGCCGGCAATTCGGGCGGGCAATCGGCAGCTTCCAGACGATCAAGCACCGCCTGGCCGACCTGGCGACCGAGCTCGAGGCCACGCGCGATCTGGTCTACGGCGTGGCTCGGCTTGTCGACGCCAACCCCGACAAGCTGTTCCCCCGCGAGGCCTCGATGGCCAAGCTGAAGGCGACCGAGCTGGCCAAGCGCACCGCACTCGAGGGCATGCAGATGATGGGCGGATACGGCTACGCCACCGAGTACGACATGGAGGGCCACGTCCGTCACACGCTGGTGACCACGATCTACGGCGGCGCCTCCGAGATCCAGCGCGAGATCATCGCCCGGTCGCTCGGTTTGTAAAAACTCTGCTTCATTCCGGGACTTTCCGCCCGCCGCGCGCCATCCTCTGCGATCGATGGCCACACGGGGCGCGCAAATTCCAGCATTACCGTCCCGGGTCTTGTCTAGGGCACGATTCCGCCTCGTGGCGAGGCGCGATCGTGCTCTACTGGCGGACCACCGCTGGAATGCTGGAATTTGCCCCGTTCGAGAGGCTGGTTGATGGGACGGGCATCGGACACGGATCGACTGATCCAGCGACTGGGTGCCGGAAACAACCGTGTGGTGACGCGCCGGATGCTTGATGCCGCCGGAGTTAGGACGAATGCGATCACGAGCCGTGTCGCAAGCGGACGGCTTTTCCGGCAGCACCACGGTGTCTACCTCCTCGACCCGCCGGAGCAGGCCAGTCGCGTCACGCTGCTGACCGCCGCTGTGGAGGCGTGCGGACCTGGTGCGGTGCTAAGTCATCGCTCGGCCGCCGAATTGTGGGGGTTGTTGCCGTTGGAAGCGGGACACATCGAGGTCACCGTCGTCACCCGTTGCGCTGGCGATCGTCCGGGTATCCGTCGTCATCGGGTCCCCGAGCTCGACCCACGTGACGTCCGCACCCGGCACGGCATCCGCGTCACGTCGCCGGCGCGGACGGTCCTTGACAATGCTCGTCACCCGCTGCTCGAAGAGCTCATCGCGGCCGGGTTCGACCGAGGGCTCGTGACGGAGCATCAGATGGACGAGTCGATCGCGCGGTCTCCGACTCGCCGTGGTATACGAAGGGTGCGGCGAATCCTCGGCCAGCGCGGCGGCCCGCGGCTGACCAGGTCCTGGGGTGAGCGGCGGCTTCTGTCCCTGATCCGCGAGGCCGGGCTGCCGGTCCCGCTGACCAATCGGCTGCTGCTCGGGTTCAAGGTCGACGCCGTGTGGCCGGACCTCAAGCTCGTGGTCGAGGTCGATGGGTACGAGTTCCATGGGGACCGCGACGCTTTCGAGAGCGATCGAGCGCGCGACGCGGTCCTCGTGGCGCATGGCTACCGGGTGCTGCGGTTCACCGCGCGCCAGCTCCGTGACCGACCGCTGCTCGTGCTCGGTCAGCTGGCCGCTGCGCTGGCACTTGCCTCGGAAACGAACGCGCACACGACCGCTGCCTAACGCGTTCCCCGGCGACACCCGCCCCCGGCGCTCACCCTTGCACCTGCGCCGTACGTCTGAAAGCGTACGAGCGTGACCCATCACCAGGGGGCCGACAACCCGTGGATGGTCAACGTGGTCGATCATCCCAAGCGCGCGGAGTCTCACTGGTTCAGCGACGCGAAAAAGATCGTCAAGAAGATCCTGGCGACGATGGACGACGCCACCTACCCCTATGGACCCGGCCCGTGGCAGATGCACCATGGCGGAAGCATCTGGGTGCTGACGGACGGCGGGTGGCGCATGTACCTCGCGCGCGCCGGGATCGAATGGAGCATGCAGTTCTGTGCCGACCCGGCGAAGATCGACCGTCTGCGGGCAGAGGCCAAGGCTCTCGTCGATGCCTTCCCGCAGACCGTTCCCGCGCTCGAGCAGCTTGGCTACACCGATGCGAACGCAATCCTCGGTGAGCAGATCAGCGATGCCGACGGAGTGGAGCGCTACACGGACTCGCTGTTCAACAGTTGCGTACCGCTGACGCAGGGCGACCACGAGGGCGTGCTGCCGAAGGCCGCGGGCGAGCACTACTACCCGATTCCGGTCAAGGCCGGGGACTTCATCCGGCGCGCCGACTTCGTGCTCTGGGTCACGCTGGACGATGGCACGCATGCGGCGTTCGCGCCGGTCGATCGGCGAGGCTCGAATGACGGCCGTGCCGAGCTTCTCTACGCCAGGCACGGAACGCCCGCCGGCGATGCCCTCGTGGCAGCGACCAAGGCGAAGAAGTCCGTGATCGTGCCGCCCGACCACCCGGCCGCGCTCGCGGCGTTCAGGCTTCAACAACCGGTCTAACCCGGCGCTCACCCGGGGCGGGCGGAGATCATCTCGGCCACGAACGCGCGCACCAGCGCGGAGTCGTCGCCCATGCGGGTGATGGCGATCAGCTCGGACAGCGGCGCGCCGGCGACCGGGCGGTAGGTGACCCCGTCCAGGGCCAGGCGGCGGACCGAGGCGGGGACCAGCGACACGCCGACGCCGGCGGCGACCAGTCCGATGATCGTCAGCATCTCCGGCGCGTACTGGATCACGCGAGGCACCGCGCCCGCGCCGGCCAGGGAATCGATCACCAGGTCGTGAAACCCCGGCGCCTGATCGCGGGGGAACAGCACGAGCGGCTCGGCGGCCAGCCGCCGCAGCGGTACTCGGCTCAGACGGGCCAGGGGGTGTCCGGCCGGAAGTGCCGCGACCGTGCGCTCACGCAGCACGGTCCTCACGGTGAGCTCGCCGTCGTTCTCGATCGGGGGTCGAACCAGGCCGACGTCAGAGGTGCCGGCGCGGACCGCGCGGAGCTGGTCGACGGTCGGTCGCTCGTGCAGCTCGATCTCGACGCCCGGCCGTGCGGCGCGGAAGCGCTCGACGGTCGGGGGGATGATCGAGAACAGGGCCGAGCCGACGAAGTTGATCCGCAGCCGGCCGGTCTGGCCGGCGTCGATCCGCCGTGCGGTGGCGACGGCGCCATCGAGCTCGCCGAGCAGCGCCCGGGCGTCGCGCAGGAACGCCTCCCCTGCCGGTGTCAGCGAAACCCGCCGCCGCGTGCGGACCAGGAGGGCGAACCCGAGCTCATCCTCGAGCCCGCGGATCTGCTGGCTCAAGGGCGGCTGCGAGATGTGCAGGCGCTCGGCGGCGCGGCGGAAATGCAGCTCCTCCGCGACGGCGACGAAGTAACGCAGTTGACGAAGCTCCACGAGACTGATTCGGCTGACGACTCAATCGAGCTTAAGAACATATTGGACACGATCACAGGAGCGGGCGTAGGTTTGCCCGGCGAAATGTCGTATCTACTCACCTGCCCGAATTGCGGGACGCGCGAGGTGACCGACTTCGGCTACGGCGGCGAGATCTCGGCGCGGCCGACCGTGCGTCCCAGCCTGCGGCAGCTCGGCGAATACAACTACTTCCGCCGCAACGTGGCCGGCGTCCAGCGCGAGTGGTGGTTCCACCGCTCGGGCTGCCGCGCCTGGTTCATCGCCGAGCGCGACACCAGGACCAACGAGGTGCTGCTGACCGAGTTGCCGAGCGACCCCGGTCCGCCCGCGGGCGCCGCATGAGCCGGCTGCCACAGCAGCCGGGCGAGCGGATCGACCGCCAAAAGGTCATCCGCTTCACGTTCGACGGCAAGCCGGTCGAGGCGTTCGAGGGCGACACGATCGGGTCGGCGCTGTTCGCGAAAGGCCAGCGCACGTTCTCGCGGAGCTTCAAGTACCACCGCCGGCGCGGGCTGTTGTGCTGCGCCGGGCAGTGCCCGAACTGCATCGTGGCCGTCGACGGCGCGCCCGGCGTGCGCGCGTGCGTGGAACCGGTAACCGAGGGCATGCGGGTCGAGCACCTGAACGCGCAACCCAGCCTCGAGCTCGACGTGATGCGCGCCACCGACCTGGTCGGCACCAAGTTCACGCCGCCGGGCTTCTACTACAAGACGTTCATCCGCCCCCGCCGGCTGTGGCCGCTGTACGAGAAGGTGCTCCGGCATGCTGCCGGTCTCGGCGTGCTCCGCAAAGAGCAGGCCGACCGCGAGTGGCGAACCGAGTACCGCCGCCGGCACGCCGACGTGCTGGTGATCGGTGGCGGCCCGGCGGGAACCAGCGCGGCGAAGGCGGCCGCGGAGGCTGGCGCCGATGTGGTGCTGGTCTCCGAGGACAGTCTCGAACCGCTCGCCGGCGTGGAGACGCTCGACCGGGCCTCGGCGCTCGGCTACTTCGACGGAATGGTCCCGGTCTGGCAGGGCGACACGCTGCACCAGATCCGCGCCAGAGCCCACGTATTCGCCACCGGCACGATCGAGCAGCCGCTGGTGTTCGCGGGCAACGACCTCCCGGGGGTGATGCTCTCGGGCGGGGCGATGCGCTTGTTGGGCCGCTACGCGGTCCGCCCCGGATCCCGCGCCGTGGTCGCCACGACTTCGGACTGGGGCCTGAAGGCGGCCGCCCGGCTGCACGAGGCCGGGGTCGAGATCGCCGCGGTCGCCGACTTGCGTACCGACCCGGGACCCGCGGGAGATGAATTGCGCAGTCGCGGAATCGAGGTGCTGCCCGGCCACACGGTCATCGAGGCGCAGGGCAGCAAGCAGGTGACGCATGCTGTGCTGGCGCCAGTTGGCAGCGAGGATCAGGCGCGCATCTACGAGTGCGACCTGCTGGTCGTCTCCGGAGGCGCGATCCCGGCCACGTCGCTGCTCTCGCAGGCCGGCGCGCAAACTGTCTACGACGAGCAGCGTGGCGTGTTCGTTCTTGCCGAGCCGCTGCCCGCGAACGTCTACGCGGCCGGCGAGGTGGCGGGCTTCGAGGATGCCGAGGCGATCGCCCGGTCCGGTGAACAGGCCGGGCAGGCGGCCGCCAGTACCGGAAGCGGTGGGGCGGCGCGGCCGGATAGCGGTGGGGCGGCGCGGCCGGACATTGCGATCCCGCCACCGGTGGCCGGCGCGACGCGCGGCAAGTGCTTCGCCTGCCTGTGCGAGGACGTCACCGCCAAGGACATCAAGCTGAGCATCGACGAGGGCTACGACTCGATCGAGCTGTCCAAGCGCTACACGACGGTGACCATGGGGCCCTGCCAGGGGCGCATGTGCCAGCTCGCCTCGGTGCGGCTGATGGCGAAGGAGACCGGCCAGAGCCTTTCGGACGTCGGCACCACGACGGCGCGGCCGCCCTACGTGTCGGTCCCGATGGGCGTGCTCGCGGGCCGGCCGTTCCAGCCGGCGAAGCGCTCGGCGATCCACGGCCGCCACCGGGAGCTCAAGGCCAACATCAAGTGGGCCGGCGACTGGCGGCGGGCGTACGACTACGGTGACCCGGAAGGAGAGGCGCTCGCCGTGCACCAGGCAGCCGGCATCATCGACGTCTCGACGCTCGGCAAGCTGCTGGTCCGCGGGTCGGAGGCAGGCGAGTTCCTGGACCGGCTGTACCCGAATCGGTTCAGCGACCTCAAGCCGGGTCGGATCCGCTACGGGGTGATCAGCTCGGACGCCGGGCGGATCGTCGACGACGGCACGATCTGCCGGATCGACGAGGACACCTACTACGTGACGACGACCTCGAGCGGCGCCGGCGCGGTCGAGGAGTGGTTCTCCTGGTGGCTGGCCGATTGGCGCATGAACGTAAGGCTCACCGACCTCACGCAAGGGCTGGCCGCAGTCAACCTGGCCGGCCCGAAGGCCCGCGAGATCCTCACGAGCATCACCGACCTCGACTGCTCGGCCGAGGCGTTCAAGTACCTCGACGCCAAGCAGGCCAAGGTCGCCGGCGTCCCCTGCCTGATCCTGCGCATCGGGTTCGTCGGCGAGGTCGGTTACGAGATCCACTTCGCCGCCGCCCACGGCGAGCACGTGTGGGACGCGCTGATGGAAGCCGGCGGGCGGCACGGCATCAAGCCGTTCGGGCTCGAGCCCCAGCGCATCCTGCGTCTGCAGAAGATGCACATCCTGGTCGGCCAGGACACCGATTCGGAGTCCACTCCGTTCGGCGCCGCGATGCCCTGGATCGTCAAGCTCGACAAGGAGGCGGATTTCATCGGCAAGTGGGCGCTCGAGCACTACGCCGACATCGAGCCCGAGACGCGACTGGTCGGCTTCACACTCGGCAACGGTTACGTGCCCACCGAGGGCTCCGTGATCATCGATGCGGTCGGTGATCCGGCCGGCCAGGTGACCAGCGCTCGGTTCTCACCCGTGCTCGACCGGGTGATCGGGATGGCCTGGGTTCCGAGCCCGTTGGCGCGCGATGGCGCCACGGTGGCCATCTCCGACCAGGGGCGCACGATGCAGGCGCACATCCAGACCCGGCCGTTTTACGACCCTGAGGGGGAGGTGCTCCGCTCGTGAGCACCCTCGCGTTCTTGAACCCGGCAGCCGCGGACGACGGCGTGATCGCGCGCAGCCCGATGGAGCGACTCGCGCAACAGAGCGGCGCGCGGTTCGAGGTCCGGGACGGCTGGAACGTGGCCGTCGACTACCCCGGAGCGCGCGGCGACGCCGTGAGCTGGGCCGACGTCTCGCATCTGCGGAAGTTCGAGCTCCAGGGCGCGGGCGTGCCCGGAGAGTTCGGCCAGGCCGTGCGCGACGGCGATCGCTGGGTGTGCCGGCTGACCGAAACCCGGACGCTCGTGATCGGCGGCGGGGATCCGCCGGAGGACGCGATCGACGTCACCTGCAACTACGCCGCGCTGACGATCCTGGGTCCAAACGCCCGCGAGGTCATCGCCCGGTTCTGCGCGCTCGACCTTCGGCCGCAGACCAGCCCACCGCACAGCTTCCGCCCCGGCTCGATCGCCCGCCAGCCGGGCCTGCTCGTGGTCGAAGCCGAGAACCGGTTCCTGCTCCTGTTCGGCTGGGCGACCGCCGAGTACATGTGGACGGTCGTGGCCGACGTGGCGAGACCGCTCGGAGGATCCCCGGTCGGAATCGAGGCCCTGCCGGATGCTTGACATCTTCCGACCCCGCCGCATGTGGCGCCGGCAGGGCGATCTGAAGCCCGCGTACGACGTGGTGATCGTGGGCGGTGGCTCGCACGGCCTGGCCGCGGCCTACTACCTGCAGAAAGACCACGGCATCCGCAACGTCGCCGTGCTCGAGAAGCGCTACATCGGATCCGGCGCGGCCGGGCGCAACACCACGATCCTGCGCTCGAACTACAAGACCCCCGAGGGCGCCAAGTTCTACGACGCCAGCGTGAAGCTGTACGAGAACCTGAGCCGGGATCTGAACTTCAACCTGCTCTTCTCGCAGTGCGGTCACCTCACGCTTGCCCACTCGGACCGCGCGATGTTCGTGATGGCCAACCGCGCCGAGGTCAACCGGTTGCAGGGGATCGACTCGCGCGTGATCTATCCCGAGGAGATCAAGCGCCTGGCGCCGGCAATGCAGGTCGAGAACCCGCAGGCGACGTATCCGATCATGGGCGCGCTGTATCACCCGCCGGGCGGGATCATCCGCCACGACGCGGTGGTCTGGGGATTCGCCCGCGGCGCCGACCGCGGCGGCGTCGAGATCCACCAGAACACCGAGGTCCAATCGATGGAGCGCCAGAACGGGCGGGTCACGAAGATTTACACCAACCGCGGGACGATCAGCGCGGGGCACGTCCTCAACTGCACCGCCGGCTGGAGCACGCTGATCTGCGACATGGTCGGGGTGCCCCTGCCGATCACCACCCACATCCTCCAGGCGTGCGTCACCGAGCCGGTCAAGCCGCTGCTCGACGTGGTGATCGTCTCCTCGCAGATGCACGTCTACGTCAGCCAGACCGACCGGGGCGAGTTCCTGATGGGGGCGGAGATCGAGCCGTGGACGACCTACCGCATGCAGGGCACCCTGAATTTCCTCCAGGAGGTCACGCGACACACGCTCGAGCTGTTCCCGCAGCTGGAAAGAGCGCGCCTGCTCCGAAGCTGGGCCGGGCTGTGCGACCTCAGCCCCGATTACAGCCCGATCCTCGGCAAGACCGAGGTGGAAAACTTTCACGTCAGCGCAGGATGGGGCACTTACGGGTTCAAAGCCGCGCCGATCGTGGGTAAGACGCTCGCCGAGCTGGTGGCGACAAATCGCACGCCGAACCTGATCGCGCCGTTCGCGGTCGAGCGCTTCTACGAAGACAAGCTGGTCTCAGAGCTTGCGGCGGCGGCTGTGAGCCACTAGAAGGGAGAGAGAATGACAGCGAGCCGGATGAAGAGCAGCCTCGAGATCGCGCAGGAAGCGGAGCTACGCCCGATCGTCGACATCGCCGACGAGCTCGGCCTGGAGCAGGACGAGGTCCATGTCTACGGCCGCTTCAAGGCCAAGATCGACATCTCGGTGCTCGACCGGCTGGCCGATCGACCGGACGGCAAGCTGATCGACGTCACCGGCATGACACCGACCAAGGCCGGCGAGGGCAAGTCGACCACGTCCGTGTCGCTGACCCAGGGCCTGGGCAAGCTCGGCGAGAACGTCTGCTACTGCACGCGCGAGCCATCGATCGGCCCGGTGTTCGGAATGAAGGGCGGCGCCGCCGGCGCGGGTTACGCGCAGGTGGTGCCGATGGAGGACCTCAACCTGCATCTCAACGGGGACCTGCACGCGATCACGGCGGCCAACAACATGCTGGCGGCCGTGATCGACGCCCACATCCTCCAGGGCAACGCGCTCGGTCTGGATCCGCTGTCGGTGACCTGGAAGCGCTGCGTGGACATCGATGACCGGGCGCTGCGCCACAT
>DATFDC010000559.1:0-5195 GCA_035252415.1 Solirubrobacteraceae bacterium | reverse complement strand
AATACTGAGTCGAACTTCGGCGAGGCGTCGAGCCCGGATTCGTCGGGCTGGATGATCCACACGAGGCCATCGTGGTCGAGCGCGCGGTGCTCCTCGATCCAATCGTGGTGGCGGACGATCGCCGGCACCTTCGCCGGGTCGCCGACCACAATGCGCCACGCCCAGGCCAGCAGCGGCGGCTGGATCGTCGCGGTCATGAAGTCGGACCGGGAACACACGTTGTAGAACAGCGAGCGCACGCGGCTGACCGGCTCGGCCCAGAAGATCGTGTGCCCGATGAAGCCGTCGGGGGTGGCCGCGGCAAGCAGGCTCTCGAGCTCGGCCCGCGCACGGCCGGGGTCGAAGCGGCGCCAGACGATCGCGGCGAAGCAGGAGTCCCAGTACCACTGCCACGGGTAGCGGCCGCTGCTGGGGGCGGTATAGAAGTAGCGCGCGCCGTCTCGGACGCCTTCCCGCCAGTTGCGCTCGAGCGTGCTCCGGCACAGCTCGCCGAGCTCGTCCGTCCCCGGTACCGACTGATCCGCTCGCATTCAGCGGCCCGGGCCGAGAGCGAGGACCCGCTCGGCGACCCACTCCAGACGCTGCCGCGCCGCGTTGACGCTCAGCGCCAGGGTCAGCCCGGCCAGCAGGTCCCCGACGTAGTGCTCGCCGAGGTACACCAGGGCAAACCCGAGCCCGAGCGCGTAGCTCCAGGCGAACATGCCGAGCCGCCGGTCCTGCTCGGTGAGCAGGATCGCGGTCATGGTCGCCGAGGCGAAGTGGTCGGAGGGCATCGCCGCGAACGGGTTGGCGCCCATCTCGTGGTCGCCCTCGGTCGGATTGGGCTTTCGCTTGATCCAGTCGGCCACCTCGGACATGATGCGGCGCACGTCGCCGTCCATCCGGCCGAGCTTCTCCGACACCCACCACGGCGGCGCGGTGGGCACGATCCAGTATCCGAGCAGGGTCAGGTCGAAGGTGGCGGCCAGCCGCCCGGCCGCGGAGGCGTAGTGCTCCGGCCTGCGCCAGTGGATCCACCCGATCGCCAGATGTGGCTCGGCCTCCCAGGTCCAATAGAAGAAGGTCAGCGCCTTGTCGAGCGCGCTCAGGTGGCCACGCCGGCGCAGGAGCCGCGCCAGCCGCTGGCTCGGCGGGGTGCCGGCGCCGATCACCCGGTCGACCGCGATCGGGTAGTCGAAATGGGCTCGGCGACGCAACCGCCGCTCATCGTCGGCGGGCATCTCGAACGCGTCCTTGTACGCCCACATCTGCGCCGCCCACACCGCACCGTCGCGGATCGGCGAGCGCTTGAAGCCCGCGGCGATACTCAGGGGAAGGCTGACGGCGCAGGCGGTCGCGGGGCCCGCTCCGAGCCCGATGCGCTTCCGCGCGCGGACGGCGGCCACAGCGCTCACGCCGGCGGCGATCGCGGCGTACTGCCTCGGCCCCGCCGACCGGAGGGCCGCCAAGACCGCGGTCCCGCGATCCCGCGGTCTTCCTCCTATGCCCATGATCGGCTCCTACCCTCGACCTGCCGCGACGCCTGACACCGCGAGCTCAGGTGTAAGGGTTCAGACAGGAATGCGTGAGGGCCCTAAGAGGACGCTTAAGCCTCGAGCCCGCTCTGGCGCGCGAGGGCAGACAGCATGGCCGGCGGCGCTCCGCGCAGTAGCCAGACACGCCGGGCCGTGCGCGAGATCTGCCCCTGCTCCTCCAGGCGGATCACCGCGGTGCTCACCGACGGCCGCTGCGCCGCGACGATGTCGGCCAACTGGGAGTGGCTGATCGGGAGATCCACCACGATCCCCTCACGAGTCACGCGTCCGAACCGGTAGGCCAGTTCCCAGAGCGTCACCTCGACTCGCTCCTCGATCCGCGGCAGCGCGTTGATCGCCGACTGCAGGCTCAGCCTCCGCGCCCGGTCGATGGAGCGCTGGATCAGACCCGCGTGCACCTCGGGCCAGCGAGCGGTCCGCAGCGCGAAGCGCCGGTCGAGCAGCGCAACCCGGGCCCGGGCCACGACCGACGCGGTCAGCTCCGTCGGGGCGCTGAGGTCCGCGCCGGTGCCCGCCCACGGGCTGACCACATCGCCCTCGCCCAACAGCTCGATGTGCGACCGGCTTCCGGCGTCGATCCGGATCAGGATCATGCCCTCGAGGATCAGCGCGCCGAAGCTGCCCGGCTCGGGCGGTGGCTCGAACCGCCACGAACCGCGCTCGAACTCGAACCCCGGCGCGGTGGACGCGGCCACGGCCAGCTCCCATTGCGCACGCGGAATCCCGACACCGAGATCGGGATCGGCTTCGAGGACTCGCACCACTCGAGATGTCGTCGCAGACCGCGTGGTATCAGCCGGATCGAGGTCGATCACGCTGGCCGGAGGTCTGTGTGCGTGCGCCGCGACACATGTCGGTTTCTACGGTAGCCACAGGGACCTGTCAACCGTTGTGCTCTGACAAACGGTGCTACGGCACGGGGGTGACAGTCACAGCGCGAGCGCTGTGACTGTCACCGCTCACTGGGGTTCGAGCGCCAGCAGAGAGTCCAGCGGCGTCCCCGGGTCGGCCAGGGCCTGGGGATCCACGGGCCGCCGCGCACGAATCAGTTCCTGGACGTGCTGGTTGACATCCCAGACGTTGACGTTCATCCCAGCCAGCACATGCCCGTCCCGAAGCCAGAACGCGACGAACCCCTCACCAGCCGCCGGATCGCCGCGCAGCACGACCTCGTCCCAGCTCTCCGCGTATCCCGAGTACTCCATTCCGACGTCGTACTGGTCGGAGAAGAAGTAAGGGATACGGTCATAGCTGACGTCCTCACCGAGCATCGACCGCGCCGCCGCCGGCCCCTGGTTCAGCGCGTTTGCCCAGTGCTCGACCCGGATCCTGCGCTCGTGGAACGGGTGCCATGCGTTCGCGACGTCGCCGGCCGCGTAGATGTTCGGCGCCGAGGTCACCAGATGCTCATCGACCACGATTCCGTTGTCGACCGCCAGGCCGGCATCGCGTGCCAGGTCGCTGCGTGGCACGACGCCCACCCCGACGACCGCGAAGTCGCACTCCACGTGCGCGCCGTCGCTCAGCCGCACGCGGGACACCGCGCCGTCTCCCTCGAACGCCTCGACCCCGCGCCCGAGCAGCATCTCGACGCCGTGCTGTACGTGCACGTCGCGATAGAACGACCCGACCTCCGTCCCGAAGATCCGCTCGTTCGGGAGCGACAGAGGGTCGATAACTGTCACCTCGAGCCCGCGCTGGCGTGCCGAGGCGGCGAACTCACTGCCGATCCAGCCGGCCCCGACTACGGCCACTCGCCCGCTGCCCGCCTCCAGGAGCGTCCGCAGCGCGTCGCAGTCGGCGAACGTGCGCAGATAATGGATGCCGTTCAGCTCCGCGCCGGGAATCGGGAGGCGCCGCGGCTCGGCCCCCATGGTCAGCAGCAGCCGGTCATAGGCGAGCTCGCGGTTGTCGTCGAGCAGCACGCGCGATGCCCCGGGGTCGATCGCGGCGACCGCGCTCGCCGTCAGAAGCTCGATGTCCTGCTCCTCGTAGAAGGCGGCCGGGTGGACGTAGGCCTTCTCGCGCTCGGATTCACCCCGTAGGTAGTCCTTGCTGAGCGGCGGGCGTTCGTAGGGCCGGTCGGGCTCGGAGCCGATCAGCACAACGCGTCCGTCGAAGCCGTGATCGCGGAGCTCCTGGGCCGCCTTGGCCCCGGCCAGTCCGGCGCCCACGATCACGAAGGTCTGCTTGGTCATCTCGTTCGTTCTCCTGTCTCAGAATCTGCTTCGTCGAGCGGCGCGAGAATGCGCGCCGCCAGGTGGGGCGGACAGCCCCGATCGACCAGCGACAGCAGCCGGTGCAGGTCGATGCGGTCGGCTCGCGCCAGCTGCCCCGCGAGATCGGCCGGGAATCCGGCGCTGAGCAGCCGCCGGGCGCGCCACCGTACCCACTGCGATCGATCGTCGGCTCGTCGGCTGTCGATGCTCATATGTGGTTAGCTGCCGCCGAGCTGCTACTTCTTACGGAAGCGCACCACGCGAGCACAGGAGGAGAACGATGGCCACGTTTCGCATCCAGCCCCACGTTCGGTTGCAGGAGTGGGTGGCCGAGGAGAATGGGTTCTTTGGCGACGAGGGGCTCGACTACGAGTTCGAAACGCAGGGATTGGCCGGCGGCTCGTTGACCACCTCGTCGGTCAAGCCCGCGGATGCCGCACCGGTTCAGGCGCGCAGTGGCGCGTTCGAGGACATGGAGAAGGGCCGCACCTGCGACGTGTCGGGGGCCTGTCACTGGGCGGTCAACGCGGCCGCCACGACCAGCCACGGCAGGATGTGGGGCAAGGCCTATTCGATGTGCACGTCGGGCATCTTCGTGGCGCCGGACTCGGAGTTTCAGCGCCCGGAGGATCTGGCCGGCGTGCCGGTCGGGGTCGGCTACCACTCGGGCAGCCACTACTCGGCGATCCAGGGCCTCGAGCCGTTCCTGAACCGCGAGCAGATCGAGATGAGCTTCGTGGGCCTGCCGTTCGATCGCGTCCGGCTGATGCGCGATCGGCAGATCCCGGCGGCCAACGTGTGGGGCGCTCAGTACTACCTGCTCGAGCAGTGGGGCTTTCGCAAGCTCGTCGACACCACGTTCATGATGGGCTTCCTGGTCAGCGCCGACGCGCCGCAGGAAGACCTCGAGCGCTACTTCCGCGCGCTGCGCCGCGCGCAGGCCGAGCTCGATCTCGAGCCCGAGCGCTACAAGCGTCACTGGCTGAACGAGATGCCCGAGGATCTGCGCGAGGCGGCCGACGTCCGGCGTTTCGGGACCGGCGAGCGGATCGTGTTCGAGCCCTACACCCGTGAGATGTTCGAGCGCACCCACCGCTGGCTGGAGCGCTGGCAGCTGTTCGACACACCGGCCGGCGCGCGCTCCACCTACGAGCAGGCCGTCCTGGCCTAAGGCGCCGCCGTCAGGCGCCGCCGACAATCGAGTTGACTCCGCTCAGCCCCACGCGCGAGCGGCCACCTCCGCGATCAGCCGGAGCTTCTTCTCCTCGGCGTCCTCGCTGATCGCATTGCCCGGACCGGCTGAGGCAAAGCCGCACTGGGTCGACAGCGCCAGCTGGTCGCGCGGGTAGAACCTCGCCGCCTCCTCGATCCGGCCGATCAGCTGCTCGGGCGACTCGAGCTCGTCGAACTTGGAGGAGACCAGCCCGAGCACCACGACCTT
>DATFDC010000558.1:0-5264 GCA_035252415.1 Solirubrobacteraceae bacterium | reverse complement strand
AGCCCCGCAGGGCCTTCCCGGCTACTTCGCCGCCACCAAGCCGCTGCAGTTCGTCCGTTCCCTGTACTGCGTCGACTCCAATTACAAGCAGTTGCGCGGCCGCGCGGCGGCTGTCGTGGGATGCCCGACCAGGGCCGCGGGCTCACGCCGCTTCCGGGCCGCTCATCCGGCGCTGTTCCGCGCCACCGGATTCGCCACCCATCCCTACCCGGTGAACCGGCCGCCGACCGAGGCGAACTCGGCCGACCCCGACTACACCGAGTTCAGCAACCTCCCGCGCTTCGCCGGCGTCCTCGACCGCCTGCAAAGGCTCTACGGCTCCCGCAAGCACTTCCGGATCTACAACAACGAGTACGGCTACATCACGAACCCGCCCAACCACAGCCTCACGCCGCTCAACCCGCACGGCCAGTTCGTCTCGCCGGCGAGAGCCGCCTTCTACATCAACTGGGCGGAGTATCTGTCGTGGCGCAACCCGCGGATCGCCTCGACCATGCAGTACCTGCTCTATGACCCGAATCCGCGCGAGGCGCCCGAGTTCGGTGGCTTCGCCAGTGGGCTGATCTTCTATAACGGCAATCGCAAGCCGTCCTACGACGCCTACCGGCTGCCGGTGTTCCTCCCCACCACGACGGCGCGGTCGAGCCGCCAGAGTCTCGAGGTGTGGGGGTGCCTGCGCCCGGCGCACTACGCGCTCCTCGACACCGGACGCCCACAGCAGGTCCAGATCCAGTACCGGCGTGGGTCCCACGGAGCCTTCACGACCCGCCGCACGGTGACCATCCACGACGCGCGTGGATACTTCGACCTGCACATGGCGTTCCCGGCCAGCGGATCGGTCAGGCTGGCCTGGACCTACCCCAAGGACGACGCGCTGCTCAGCCCGGTGACGGTCGACCCGCCGGAAGGGACCACTGTGTACAGCCGTACGGTGAGGGTGACGGTCAAGTAGATGCGGCCTTCTCGGTTGTGGATTCGGGCGCTGCTGCCGGCGGCGGTCGTGGCGCTCGTGCTGTTCGCGCTCCCGGCCGGACGGGCGGCGGCATCCACGCGGCAGATCTCGATGATCGAGGACGAGACCCAGTTGTTCGCCGATCCCCCCTACGCCCTGGCGCGCGCTCGCCTGCTCGGGGCTGAGGTGATGCGGGTGTCGGTGCACTGGAACTCGATCTCGCCGGCGCCGAATGCGCGGAAGATGCCGCGCCACTTCAACCCGGCTGACCCGGCCGCGTATCCAGCCCGGAACTGGGGCCTGTGGGACGCGGTCGTCGTCTACGCCAAGCAGGCCGGGATCAGTCTCGACTTCGACCTGATGGGCGGCGCGCCCCGCTGGGCGCTCGGCCCCGGACGGCCCCGCGGCAGCACAAATGACAACTGGGAGCCTTCGGCCCGCGCGTATGGCTCCTTCGTCCACGCGATCGCCACTCGCTACAGCGGGCACTACGTCCCGCCGGGGCAGAGCGAGCCCTTGCCGCGGGTGGACTTCTGGACGATCTGGAACGAGCCCGACTATGGCCCGAGCCTGGCTCCGCAGGGCGTCCCCGGCCACCTCAGGGTCGAGAACAGCCCGCGGATGTACCGGAACCTGCTCGGAGCGGCCTGGCGCTCGCTGCAGGCCACCGGGCACGGCACCGCCACCGACACGATCGCCTTCGGCGAGCTGGCGCCGCGCGGGGAGGACGTCTGGGGCGTGTTCTCGGGCATGAAGCCGCTCACTTTCCTGCGCGCCATGTACTGCGTGGACTCGCACTACCACCCGCTCCGCGGGGCCGCGGCTCGGATCCGGGGATGCCCGGCCACGGCCGCCGGGTCGCGGCGCTTCCGGAGCCAGAACCCGGCCTTGTTCCGTGCCAGTGGTGTCACGGACCACCCGTACATGCGCTGGTACAAGCCGAACCATGAGCAGAATCCGGACCCCGTGAACCACTCCCGGACGGCGGACTACGCGTCGCTCGGTGTGATCGGGAACCTGACCAGGGCGCTCGATCGCCTCCAGCGGGTGTACGGATCGAGAACGCGGTTCCCGATCTACAACACCGAGTTCGGCTACATCACGAGCCCGCCCAAGCACAGTCCCGATCCGACCTCGAGCGTCAGGGTGATCTACCTCTCCCCGACCGTCGCGGCCGATTACATGAACTGGGCGGAGTACGTGAGCTGGCGAAATCCGCGGATCAACTCATTCCAGCAGTACCTGATTTACGACCCGCTAAAGCCCACTCGCAAGAACAACTACGGCGGCTTCGCCAGCGGGCTGCTCACGTGGACCGGCGCCCAGAAAGCGACCTACTACGCCTGGCGCCTGCCCCTGTATCTGCCGGTCACAACCGCCCGCCGCGGCCATTCGCTCGAGGTGTGGGGATGCGTTCGCCCGGCTCGGTTCGGGGTGCTCGACACCGGCTCGCCGCAGACCGCGGAGATCCAGTTCGCGCCGTCAGGGAGCAGCGCCTACGCCACGGTTCAGACCGTGACGATCAACGCGGGCGACAGTTGCTACTTCGACCTGCATCTGGTGTTCCCGTCGAGCGGGAAGATCCGGCTTGCCTACACCTACCCGGCGGGCGACATGTCGTTCGGCAACGGCGCCACGGTGGTCAGCCGGACGGTTTCGGTGACGATCCGCTGAGGCTCTGGGCCGTGGCATCGACGGTGTTGGCTGGTATGAGGGGGCGCCTGGCGGCGGGGGTGGCCGTGACCCTGTCGCTCTTGCTCGGCGCGGTCGCGGCGACCGCGCCGTCCGCGTCGGCCTCGGCCGGCCAGGTGTCGATCATCCAGGATCCGTCGGGGCAGCTCGCGGATCCGTCGGGCACGCTCGCCACGTTCCGTGCCTTCGGCGTGAACATGGTGCGGGTCATCGTCGTGTGGTCGCAGATCGCTCCCAACTGGGACGGTCGCACACCGCCCCGCGCGTTCGACGCGTCCGACCCGAAGGCGTATCCGGACGCCAACTGGGCGCCTTACGACGCGATCGTCAAGCAGGCCGCCGCGGATGGGATCGGGGTCGATTTCACGCTGAGCGGCGGCGCCCCTCGCTGGGCCGAGGGACCGGGGATCCCGCGCGCCGCGCGCGAGAACCTCTACTGGGCGTGGCGGCCGTCAGCGAGCGCATTCGGACAGTTCGTCCGGGCCGTGGGAGAGCGCTACAGCGGCACCTACGTACCGTCCGGGCAGACCGATCCGCTGCCGCGAGTGAGCTTCTGGTCGATCTGGAACGAGCCGAACTTCGGCGAGGACCTGGGCCCGCAGGCGATCAAGGGCTCGACCGTGTCGGTCGCCCCCGGCATGTATCGCAACCTGGTTTCTCAGGCCTGGAGCGCGCTCCAGGCGACTCACCACGGCAGCGACACCATCCTGATCGGCGAGTTCGCCCCGCGCGGCATGAGCGCCCGCGCGACCCGCAAGCGTCCGCAGGGGCTTCCCGGACAGTTCGCCCAGACCAAGCCGCTCCAGTTCCTGCGCACGCTGTACTGCGTGGATTCCACCTACCGTGAGCTCCGAGGTGCGGCGGCGCGTGCGGTCGGTTGTCCGAGCACCGCGGCGGGCTCCCGCCGGTTCCGGCGGAGCAACCCCGGGCTGTTCCGCGCCTCCGGGCTGGCCGACCATCCGTACCCGGACAATCAACCGCCCACGGTCGAGACCTCGCGAGATCCCGATATCGCCCCGTTTCCGCGGCTGGCCAACCTGGCGCATGCGATCGATCGCGTGCAGCGCGTGTACGGCTCTCGCCGGCGGCTTCCGATCTACAACACCGAGTACGGCTACATCACCCACCCGCCCAACCGGGGCGAGTTCGTCTCGCCGGCCACCGCCGCCTACTACCTCAACTGGGCCGAGTACCTGAGCTGGCGCCAACCACGGATTGCCTCGACCATGCAGTACCTGTTGGCCGATCCGTCGTTCCACGGCGCTTTTGCGGGGGACGGCGGCTTTGCCAGCGGCCTCGAGTTCTCCAACGGTCGCGCCAAGCCGAGCTACGGCGCCTACCGGCTGCCGCTGTACCTGCCGGTCACCACGGGCCGACGTGGTCGAGCCCTGGAGGTGTGGGGCTGCGTGCGCCCGAGCCGCTACGCGATATTCGACACGGGTCAGCCGCAGACCGCGCAGATCCAGTTCGCGCGCTCGCCGTCGAGGCGATTCACGCCCGTGAAGACGATCACGGTGAGCGACCCCGACAACTGCTACTTCGACGTGCGGATCAGGTTTCCGGGCAGCGGCCTGGTCCGTCTCGCCTACACGTATCCGTCGCCGCCGCTGGTGTCGTCCGCCGCCGATTCACCGCTGGCCGGGACGACGGTCACCGGGCGCACGGTTCGCGTGACGATCCACTGAATAGACGGCTCTAGGTGGCTCGCCGGCCGGCGCCCAGCATGGCGCCGGGATAGAAATGATCGACGGGCAGCTCCTGGAACTCGGAATAGGCCAGGCCGAGCTCCTCGCAGAGGTGCGCCAGCGCCCTGGTGACCTGGGCGTCGTCGCTCACCAGCACGCCGTCGGACGAGAGGTGGTCGGCCGCCACGCGAAGGTCCGCGTACTCGGCCTCGAACGTGTGCCAGCCGTCGTAGATGAGCATGTCGACCGGCGCGGTGGGAGAGATGACCTCCGGCAGCCCTTCGTCGGATGACTGGATCCGGAGGTCCCACAGAGCGTGCTCCCCGACCAGCCATCCCGCGGCCGGGTTCACGTCGAAGGATGTCAGCGTGCCGGGAAAGCCCTCGTCTTCGTTGAGCTCGAGCGCGCGAAGCAATAGCAAGGACCCGAGGCCGTCGTGAGCGCCGATCTCGATCACGCGCCGGGGTCGGAGAGCGCGCGCGAGCGCGTACCACCCGAGCCGCTTCCCGAACGGCGGGGAGCGCCTCGTCCACAGCCAGTGGCCGGCGGTGGCGCTCCGCAGCTTCGCGGCCAGCTCGACGTCGTGCGACGGCTCCTCGACCAGGGCTTGTGCGGCCGCGTGGTCGCAGCGCGCCACGGTCGCCGCCCAGGCGGCGAGCTCAGCCTTGTTGCTGATCTCGTAGGTGTAGTTGTCGGGTTCGGGCGAGGCGAGCACGAACCGCCAGTGCCGGCGGATCTGATGGCCACACCGCCGCACCGACCGGGCCTTGTGCACCCACCTGAGCCGCCTGAGCGAGCGTGGCTCGATGCCGACTTTCTGGGCCAGCTCGCGGGCCGTGGCGTGCCATGGTGCGCGCCCGGATCGGGGCACTCTAGCTTCCGGCGTACATCGCCTCGATCTCGGCCGCGTACTTGGCCGCGATCGGGCGACGCTT
>DATFDC010000557.1:0-9373 GCA_035252415.1 Solirubrobacteraceae bacterium | reverse complement strand
GATCTATCCCGCCACCGACTTCAGCCGCCGACGCCGGTCACGCGAGCTGTTCGGCGAGGGCTTCCTGCTGACGAACTCTGAGATGGACTGGTTCGAGACCAACTACCTGGGCGCCGAGCGGACGTACGCACGCGACCCGCGCGCCTCGCCGCTGCTCGCCGAGGACCTGTCGGGCCTCGCCCCGGCCTACGTCGTGACCGCGGCGTTCGACCCGATTCGCGACGAGGGCGAGGAGTACGCAGAGGCTCTGCGCGCGGCCGGGACCCCCGTCACGCTGCGACGCTTCCCGGGCTTCATCCACGCGTTCATTGCCGCGGCGGGCGTGAGCCGCAACGCCCGCGATGCGCTGGTCGAGATCGCCGGGGCGATCCGCGCGATGTTCGCTCAGGCCGCGTAGCGCTGAGCGGTCTGCTCAGGCCGCGAACCGCTGAGCGGCCCGAGCGCGGGCCTTGGCCGCCTCGGCCTCTCGGTCCTTCGCCGGAGCCGTCGTCTGCAGATCGCTCAATAGATGGAAGGAGGCGTGGGCCACGGCGTCCACCGCACGCGCGAATGCCTCCTCGTTGGCCCGCGAGGGCTTGTTGAAGCCGCTGATCTTGCGCACGTACTGGAGCGCGGCGGCTCTGATCTCCTCCTCGGTGGCGGGCGGATCGAAGTTGTAGAGGGTTCGGATGTTTCGGCACATGAGTCGTAGCGTAACCGGCGGCGTTCTTGACCCTGAGCGCACGATGTCATCCGGCGCTGGAATCTCGTCCGCGAGGCCGTCGTAGGATCGCGCCCCCATCATCCAGAGAGGAGAGATGCATGCGTCACACCATGCGAGTGCGATCGGTGTCTGCCGTGCTGCTCGCCGGCGCCTCGATCGGGGTCTACGCAGCGGTGACCAGCGCCGTCGCGTCGGCCGGGGCCGACCACGCCGTCCGCGCCCACGCCGCCAAGGCACGCCCGAGCGTCAAGCGCTTCGACCTGAAGGGCTACGTGATCGACACCGATTACAGCCTCGGGCGCAACACCGGCAACACCTTCCAGCAGACCTACAAGCGCTCGACGGTCAAGGGCGTCCCGATCAAGGGACCCTTCGTCGGCACGAAGTTCCCCGCCGAGGACTACGTGGCGATGCCGATCGGCAACCACGAGCTGTACGTGGCCTGGCAAGACCCCAAGAAGCACGCCCTGGTCGACGTGTTCGTCATGAACTTCGCGACGCACGTCGTGTACGACTACGCGCCCGGCAGCACCCATCCGGAGAGCTCGGGCACGGTCACGGTCGTGCATCGAGGGTCGAACCCACTGCCGTAGCGGAACGAGCTGGCGCGGGGTCAGGGTCCCTCGCGCCAGCCTTCCTTCTTCATGCGCCAGCGCCATTCGATGCCCACGTCGGCCGGCGCCGCGGGCTTATCGGGCGACTCGCCCAGCCACGCGAAGCCGAGCTTGCGGGGCACGCCCGCGCTGGGCTGATTGGCCTTGTCGTGATGGATTTCGACCCGGGCGATGCCCGGCAGGCCGAATGCTGCGTCGGTCAGCGCCCGCGCCGTGCGGGTGGCCAGTCCGCGGCGCAGGAACGCGGAATGGATCCAGTAGCCGATCTCGAGCCCGCCCGCACCGATCCGGTGATGTAGCCCGCAGCCGCCGGCCACCCTACGGTCAACGAACACGCCGAGGATCACGTCACCACCCGTTGACCACTCGCGCTCCCACTCGGCGATCATCGCCCGCCGTGACTCCACCGCGACGGGCTCGTGAGCGATCCAGGCCATCCACGGTCGCAGGTGATCGGCGCTCTCCGCCACCGCGCGCCCCAGGGCCTCCGCGTCGGCGGGCTCCCAGCGGCGGAGCAGCAGCCCGTCGGGATCCTCGAGCCGCTCGGGCAGGACGGTTGGCATCCGGTCCAAGGTAACTACCTCCGGCGTGCACGCCCGCGCGGCGCCTGCCTACCCCAAGGGACAGCTGGAGGATCCCGGCCCGCACTGCGTGTAGCCGACGACGATCAGCACCGCGATCAGCGCGTAGTAGTAGAGCAGCACCAGGCTGGCCATCCAGGCCACCACCAGCGCCACGATGTCCCGCACGAAACGGCCCATGGCCCAGTACAGGCTGAGCGGCAGGGAGCTCGCCACCAGCGCGACCACCGCACCGCCGATCGCCCGGCCGCTGCTCAAACCTGGCGCGTGGCCAAGATAGGCAACTACGCCGAGGGTGGCGCCGGTCACCGCCACGAGGACGGCCGGGATCCACCGTCTTCTGATCAGGCGGACGATCGGATTCGCCGCCGTTCCGCCGGGTCGGAGCGCAGCGCGACGAGGGGCGGTCCACCAGGCAGTGCAAACCACGGCCAGGCTGGCCAGCGCGGGCATCGCGTAAGCGAGTGGCTGTGAAGACTCGCGAATCATCGAGCTACAGGGGGCATTCGTAGGCCTGTGGCCCGCATTGCGTGTAGCCGGCAACCACGAGCCAGGCGACCAACGCGTAGGAGTAGAGCGGCATCAGGCTGAGCGCCCATAGGCCCCCCAGCGTCACCAGTCGCCGCACGACAATGCCCAAGACCCAGTACACGCCGAGCGCGATCGCACTGGCCAGCAGGGCAAGGAGCGCGCCGTGGAGCGCCCGGCCGCCGGTCACGTCGACCGCGTGGCCGAGGTAGGCGAGCACGCCGATAGTGACGCTGATCAGCGCCGCCAGCGCGACCGGGATCCACCGCCGTACGGCCGCCCGGGCGACCGAGATCGCGGCGACCCTACCGGCGCGGATGGCGGCACGACCGCGCTCCATCCGCCACGCGGCGCCGGCCACGGCGGCACTGGCCAGCGCCGGCGTCGCAAAGATGAGTACCTGTCCGACCGTATTGACCATGGGTCAACAAGCTACCACCTTGTTGACCGCCGGTCAAGGAATCCGGTGCCCACCGCGAGTTTTCCGCCACTCGCCACCCCACTCGGAGGTGAACGGCGATTCACTCGCGCATGCCGCGAGCCGATCGCCATTGGGCCGCGGGGAGTCGTCGAATGGCAGATCGCTCGCGGTGTCAGGCCGCTCTCACAGCCGCTCTCACAGCGCGGGACGGTAGGTGCCGAAGCTCCACAAGTTGCCCTCGGGGTCGCGGGCCCCGTAGAACGATCCGTACTCCTCGTGCTGTGGGCCGTCGACGACTTCGGCGCCGGCTGCGCGGGCCTGACCCAGGTGTGCCTCGAGGTCGTCGACCGCGACGTACGCCCAGCCCTGGCCGGGACGGCGATGGTCATCGTCGCCGCGCCACGAGCCGAGCATCACCAACCCGTCGCCGTAGCGAAGCTCGGCGTGGGCAACCGTTCCGTCGGGGCCGTCGTGCACCGCATGGCGCGAGAAGCCGAACGCCCGCTCGAGCCAGTCGATGGCGGCGCGGGAGTCCCGGTAGCGCATTGAGGGATAGATATCGCGTGGCATGCGGGCCACGGTACGCCGCCCGCCGCCCGCCGTCTTGGACGGATTTGACCCGGGCGCAGCGCGGCGCGGCGCGGTTCAGTCGGCGGCCACGCCGAGACCGTCCGGGAGCAGCCGCGCGACGAACTCGCCGGGCGCGGTACCGGCGAGCTCGCGGAACTCGCGGTTCATGTGGGCCTGGTCGTAGTAGCCACAACGCTGAGCGATCTCGGCGAAGCGGCCCCCGTCGTGGCGCTCGAGCAGCCGTACGGTGCGCTGGAAGCGAACCAGCCGCGCCGCGGTCTTGGGCGCCGGCCCGACCTGCTCGCGAAAGCGCCCGATCAGATGGCGGCGGCTGCAGCCGAGCTCCCGGGCAAGCTCGCCCACCGGCAACAGCCCGCCGGTGGAGCGCAACCTGCTCCATGCCCACTCCACGTCGGGCGAGGGGCGCCGGGCGCGCTCGACCCGCGAAAGGATGAATCGATCCAGGATGTCGAATCGCGTGGTCCATGCATCGGCGCAGGCGAGCCGCTCGGTCAGCTCGCCCGCCTCGGCTCCGAGCACATCTTCCAGCGGCAGCACCAGCTTCGAAGACAGCTCGTGCATGGCCATCCCGAACAGCATGTGCGCGCCGAGCGGAGACAGGTTCACCTCGATCCCACGCAGCGCCCCCTCGTGCTCGGTGATCGCAAACGTGTCAGTCAGCCCCGCGACGAATGAGCCGTAGCGATCCGCAGGATGATCGGGTCCGCCGACCCCCAGCAGGGGTCCCAGCGACAGGATGATCGTGACCTCGTCCTGGGCCACCTCGCGCCGGCGGGCTGGCCCAGTGCAGTCGTGGTCGTAGCCGCAGTACCGGCGCACGACCCCGGCGAGCAGCGGATGCGGCGCGCGCTCGGCCTGCTCGAGTCGCCCGAGCGCGGCCGACTCGTGACGCACGGTCTGCGTTGACGCACCGCAGCTCATGGCGCCACCCTAACCAACCCGATCAACCACGATCGCTTGACCGGCCCCCAGAACCGGCTGTCGTCCGACGCGGTTCGGTTGTCGCTCCCGCCGCTTCCGCCGCTTCCGCCGCTGCCGGCGGTGCCGCCGCAGCCGCCCAGCGCGAGCAGGAGCGACAGCAGCGCGACTCCACTCCGCGCGCCTCTGGCCATTCCCTGCCAGGCTACATAGCGCTCATTCGGTGGCGATCGCGGACAGGACGTCGAGGCCGGCCGCCCGCCGCGCCGGCCAGGTAGCGGCGAGCAGCCCCAGGATCCCGGACAGGATCAGGAAGGCGATCAGGCTGGGCACCGGCACGGCCAGCGTCGTCACGCCGTTGTTGCGCAGCGCCGAGCCGAGCGCTAGGCCCAGGGCGGTGCCGACGACCACGCCGATCACCGCGCCGAACAGTGCGATGACCACCGCCTCCGAGCGGATCATGGCCTTCACCTGGCGGCGCTTCATGCCTACCGCGCGCAGCAGGCCTATCTCGCGCGTGCGCTCGAACACCGAGAGCATCAGCGTGTTGACGATCCCGATCAACGCGATCAGGACGGCCAGCGCGAGCAGCACGTAGATCAGGCCAAGCAGCTGGTTGACGCTCGCCTGTGCGGAGGCCTCGAACTGGGCGCGGGTCTTGGAGCTGACGTTGGCGTAGGGCGTCAGTACCCGGTCCAACGCCGGCCCGAGGCCGCGGGCGCCGGGACTGCTACTCAGCAGAACCGCGATCGGAAGCGGATTGTCGAAGTGGCTCAGGAAGAAGCCATCGCCGGTGAGGTACCTGCCGAGGACCGGGTTGGCCTTGAAGATTCCGCCGACCCGCATCGTGGACGAACCGGTCTTGGCGAACTTGACGGGTACGGCCGAGCCCACGTGGAGATGGTCCGAGTTGGCCGTGTTGGTATCGACCAGCAACTGGCCGGCGGCCATGGCTGCGGCGCCGCGGCCCGCGGTGAGGTGAAGCTCGACGGTCCGCGATAGATCGGCCGGCGACGCCGCCACCAGGTTGGACAACGACCCCCGGACCTCGAACTGCCCCTGGTAAACGACCGTGGTCGTACTGACGCCGGGCAGCCGTGACACCGCACCCACGACCGACTTGCTGAAGCCGCCCTTGCCGCTGACGATGTAATCCGCGTTGACCGCGGTGTCGACGCTGTCCTTTGCGGACTTGCTGAACGACGCGCCGAGGACCGCGATCGTTGAGACGAGCGACAGGCCGATCATCAGCGCGGCCGCCGTCTGCGCGGTCCGGCCGGGATTGCGCATCGAGTTCTCTCGCCCGAGCCGTGCCGGGGTACCGAGCAGCCTGGCCAGCGGCCGTCCCAGGAAACCCGAGACCGGCCGGGCCACGAGCGGCACCAGGATCCCTCTGGCGATGACGATCGCGAGCGCGCCGACGCCGACCAGCGTGAGCGACGGCTTGGTCACCCCATCGGCCACCGCGGCGACTCCCGCCAGCCCGACTACGACTCCGGCGATCACTTTGCGCCGCCGCACCGGGACGGTGGCCTCGTCGCTTTGCTCAGACAGCGCAGCCACGGGCGCTATGCGGACCGCACGGCGGCCGGGAACGATTGCGGACAGAACGGTCGCACCAACCCCCACGCCGATCGCCACGATCACCGTGCGGAGTTCGAACACCAGGGGCGCGGACGGGAGCACGATGCCGAACGCCCCGAGCAGCGCCTTGAGCCCCAGGGCGGCGAGCACGCCGAGCCCCAGTCCGATCAACGAAGCGACGAGGCCCGTCAGCGCGGCCTCGCCGAGCACCGACCTGAACACCTGCCGCCGGCTCGCCCCGACGATGCGCAGGAGCGCGAGCTCTCGGGTGCGCTGGCCGACCGTGATCGAGAAGGTGTTGAAGATCGTGAAGCCGCCGACGAGCAGCGAGATCAGCGCGAAGATCAGAAGTGCAGTCGAGATGAACGACAGCTGGTGGTTGACCGTGGTCGAGAGCTCGTTGGCGACGGTCTGACCGCTCACCACCTCCACTCCCGGCGGGAGGATCCGGGCGATCTCCCGCTGGAGCTTGACGTTGTCCGCCCCGGGGGCCGCCAGGACACTGATCGTGTCGAACCGGCCGGCGGCGTTGAACAGCGCCTGGGCCGTGTGAAGGTCGAACCCGGCCAGCGTGACGCCGGCGAGGTTGTCCGCGGAGCCGAAGGTCACCAGCCCGCTGATCGTGAAGGTCTGCGGCCGGTTGGGCAGGTTGATCAGGACCCTGCCCCCAACCGCGTAGTGGTGCTTGGTCGCCGTCGCCTTGTCCATCACGACTTCATCGGGCGTGGTGGGCGCCCGGCCGTCGACCAGGCGGTAGGGCGACAGCTGGGGGTTGGGATCAAATGAGAACCCCAGGGTCGAGCTCCCACCGTTGCCGATCGCATTCCCGTCCCGCGTCATGAACTGGGCATAACCGGACACCGACCCGAACGCGAACGAGACCCCCGGCACGCGACGCACGGCTGTGGCGATCGACTGCGGCACCGGCTTGCGCACGGCCGCGCTGTTGATCGTGGCCGAGTCCCCACCCCACGCCGCCTTGCCGCGGATCTGGAAGCTCACGTGCTGGTAGGCGGTGCCGATCACGTTGTCGAACGTGCGGTTCAGCGTGTCGCCGAGCACGAGCGTTCCGGTGACGAACGTCACCCCGAGCACGATCGCGAGCGCGGTCAGCGCCAGCCGCAGCTTGCGGGTCAGCAGCCCTCTCAGTGTGATCTTGCGCATGTCGATCAGCTCCCCAGCTTCTTCATCTGCTCGAGCACGGCGTCGGCCGTGGGCGAGCGGATCTCGCCGACCACGTTGCCGTCGGCCAGGAACACGACCCGGTCGGAATAGGCCGCCGCCAGCGGGTCGTGGGTGACCATCACGATCGACTGCGCGTGCTCGGTCACCGCGTCGCGGAGGAACCCGAGCACCTCGGCCGAGGCGTTCGAGTCGAGGTTGCCGGTCGGCTCGTCGGCGAAGATCAGCTCGGGCCGGCCGATCAGCGCCCGGGCGCACGCCACGCGCTGCTGCTGGCCACCCGACAGCTCGGTCGGAAGATGCTGGAGGCGATCGGCGATTCCGAGCTGACCGACCAGGTCGTCGAACCACGCGAGGTCCACGCTCGTGCCGCCCAGATCGGCCGACAGTGTGATGTTCTCGCTCGCGGTCAGCATCGGGACGAGGTTGAACGACTGGAAGATGAACCCGACGCGGTCGCGCCGGAGCTCAGTGAGGTCCACGTCGTCGAGCTGGTCGAGCTCCTGCTCGCCGATGAACGCGCGACCCGTGGTCGGCCGATCGAGCCCCGCCATGCAGTGCATGAGCGTCGATTTGCCGGAGCCCGATGGTCCCATCACCGCGGTGAACCGGCCGCGCTCGAGCTCGAGGCTGACGCCGTCGAGCGCCCGGACCGCCGCATCGCCCGTCCCGTAGACCTTGGTCAGGTCGACGGCGCGGGCTGCCGGCAACGTGGCTACCTGCTGCGTGCCAGTCATCGTTTCCCCTTGTTCATGGGCGGCGGATCGCTGCGCCACCGCCGCCTCGAGTGAGTTCGTGATCATGCGGAGCAAGCTACGCGCGGCCCGGCCGTGCGTCATCGGCGCGCGGGTCGAACCTGACCGTCCATCCGCGGGTGGATGCGGGCCGTCGAGCACTCCACCCGGCGGCCGATGACAGGCGCGCGGGCGCGGCTTATCGTTTGCTCTGAGATATGGGCGCCTTGGCCAGATGGTTCCGACGCAGTTGGATCACCCGCGGGGAGGACGGCGACGGGACGGCGCCGCTGGAGGCGGTGGCGTGGCGCTGCTTCGGGGTGGTGCTCCTCGTGGCGGCGATCGTGGCCACGTTCGCCACCCATCCGCGCCCGGCGCTGCACGGACGCGATGCGATCGTGCTGGCCGCCTTCATCTGGACGGTCGCTGCTGCCATCGCCGCACACCCCGAGCGGCAAAACGTCGGCCGCCGGCAGGTGGTCCTCGCCCTCCTCGGCGTGATCGTCGGATCCGGGGTGCTGGGCGGCGAGCAGCCGCACGGGGTCTGGATCATCGGGCCGTACTACGTGGCGATCGTCGGCGCCCTGAAGCTCGACCGGCGCACGGCGTGGCTGATGCTCGCCGCCGCGGTCACGCCGTTCCTGGCCGGCTACCTGGTCAAGGGGCAGGTCGTCGGCGCACTGAGTTTCCTGTCCGGGATCGTCCCGTGGTTCTTTGCCATGCGCCTATTGCGCTACATGGCGGATCAGCGCGACGAGCTCAAGGCGTCCCGGGAGGCCGAGGCGCGGGCCGCCGCGGCCGCCGAGCGCGGGAGGCTGTCGCGCGAGATGCACGACGTGCTCGCCCATTCGCTCTCCGCCCTCGCACTCCAACTCGAGACGACTCGCCTGTTGGCCCGGAGCCGCGGCGTCGACGAGCAGGTCACGCAGGCCGTCGACCGGGCTCACCATCTCGCCGCCAGTGGGCTGGACGAGGCGCGCCGCGCGATCGCCACCGAGCGCGGGGATGAGCTTCCCGGTCCCGAACGGATCGGCGCGCTGGTGGACGCATTCGCCGAGCAGAGCGGCCTGCCGGTGGCCATCGAGGTTCACGGCGAACCGCACGAGCTTGGCCCGGAGGCACGCCTGGCCGTGTACCGCACGGCGCAGGAGGCACTCACCAACGTTCGTCGCCACGCGACCGCGGAACGCGTCGAGGTGGAGTTGACCTACCTTCCGGGGAGCACCGTGCTCGTCGTCGAGGACCACGCGGTGAACGGCTCGCCGCCGGCGATCGCGGCGACATCGAACGGCGGCGGCTATGGGCTGACCGGCATGCGCGAGCGGGCCGAACTTCTCGGCGGCGAGTTGCTCGCGGCACCGACGACCAACGGCTTCCGCGTCGAGCTAAGCCTGCCCATCGAGCAGCCATGAGCGACGGAGCGGTCCGAGTCGTACTGGCCGACGACCAGCGCCTGGTGCGAGAGAGCCTCGCCACCCTGCTGGGTCTGCTCGACGGAATCGAACTCCTGGCCACGG
>DATFDC010000556.1:0-4576 GCA_035252415.1 Solirubrobacteraceae bacterium | reverse complement strand
GATCGAGGCCCAGGCGCTGCGGGCCTGGCTGCTCGAGACCGAGCTGAACGGTCTGAGCGCGCAGGACACGCCGGTGGTGAGCACGGCGCTGGCCAAGCTCGGCCGGGCGGTCGACACGGCGCAGGCCACGGTCAACATCCGTCGCGAGTTCCAGCAGGCCGGCGTCAACCTGGCGCACTGGTCCGACGAGCAGGTCATCGAGCTGGGTCGCCGCATCGCCGAGGCCGCTCGTCCCATCCTGGGCGTCTGAGTCGCCACACTCTGCGATGAGCATTTCGGTCGGTAGGCGGTAGGCGGCATGCCTCTGCTGATCGGCTTCATCAGCGGCGCGATCCTGGGCGCGCTGGTGACGCTCGTCCTGCTCGGCCGCTCCGGTGGCGCGGGTGGCGAGGCGCGGAAGACGGGTGAGGCGCTGCTCGATCCCGTCACCGGTCTGGCCACCCACGATCGCCTGCTCGGCGACCTGAGCCGCGAGCTCGAGAGCGGCAGTGAGGTCACCCTGTACCTGTTCGCGCTCGACGGCTTCAAGGACTACAACGACGCCTACGGCGATCAGTGCGGCGATGCGCTGCTTGGTTGGCTGGGCCGCAAGCTGCGCGACGCAGTGGGCTCGTACGGCAGCGCGTACCGGATGCGCGGCGGAAGCTTCGCACTGCTGGCGGTGGGCTCCGAGCGATTCACCAACGCCCTGTGCGCCGCGGCGGCGAGCGCGCTGAACGAGACCGGCGACGGCTTCCAGATCTCCTGCGATGTGGGGAGCGCCACCTTGCCGGTCGAGGCCGCGATCCCCCGCGAGGGGCTCGAGTTGGCCGCTCGGCGGGCGGCCAAGGCGGCCGGTGAGCGTCACGTGCGGTCCGGTCGACGGGCGCCGGCGGACGCGATCGAGGCGCTCCGGCTGGTTCGCTCCCGCCAGGACGTGGCCACGCTGGCGGTGGCGATCGCCCGCCGGCTGGGCGTGCCGGAGACGCACATCGAGCACGTCGAGAACGCCATGCACCTGTGCGACGTGGGCAACGTCGCGGTGCCCCGCGCGGTCCTCAGCTACCCGGGCAAGATCACCGGGCCGGAATGGCAGTTCATCCACCTGCACACTCTGGTGGGCGCGCGGCTGATCGCCGGGCCGCTCGGGATGGAGGCCGTGGCCGGGCTGGTTCGCCACAGCCACGAGCGCTGGGACGGGGCGGGCTACCCCGACGGCCTGTCCGGAGAGGCGATTCCGCTCGGCTCGCGCATCGTGTTCGTGTGCAGCGCGTTCCACGACATGACCTCCGAGCGCCCGCACAACCCGGCGCTCGAGCCGGCCGACGCGGTGGCGCAACTCGAGCGCGGCGCCGGCAGCCAGTTTGATCCGGCCGTGGTCGAGGCGTTCCGGGCCGAGTTCCTCGGTGAGGAAGACGAGCCCGAGCTCGACGAGACCGCCGCGTAGGACTCGTTCAGTGTCCGGACGGGGTACTTGGCCCCACGGACGCCGAGCGCAGCGAGGCCCCAACTACGGCTCGTGGCCCGGCTCGATCCGCTTGGCCCGGCGGAAGGTGAGCGGCGACCCCGATCGGTGGGTCTCGCCGTCGACCGGCTCGAGCAGGAACCCACAGTGGTCGCCGAAGCTGATGCGGTCGAGCACGCGCCCGGCGAACCAGTCCTCGAGCTCGGTGAGGATCGGTGCTCCGCCGGGGCCCGGTCGCCACTCGCAGCGGGCGAACTTGTCGACCTCGTCGCCGGTCTCGCCCCCGAACAGGTCCGCGAGGTCCTCGGACTGCTCCGGGACGAAGTGCACGACGAGCATCTCGGCGCCCGCGTTGGCCACCCGGTAGGTCCGGTTCTTGACGGACAGGCCGACCAGGAAGCGCGGGGGGCGGATCGAGACCTGCGAGGCGAAGCCGACCAGGCAGCCGGCGCGCTCGTCGCCCGAGGCCACCGTGACGATGAACAGCGAGTAGTCGAGCTGGGCCATCAGGCGCTGGAAGTCGTCGGGCATCGGGGGCGGTGCTACCCGGGATGACCGGGTTACCGACCGCAGTGACCGGGTATGGCGCGTCCGTGGCCACCGCCGACGCCTCTCGCCGCCAGCTCACGCCGCTCGAGCCGCTGCTCCGCGCGCTCGAGTCCGCCGAGTTCCTCGACCCGGTGGCGCAGCAGGTCGGCAAGGCCGTGCGCGGTGTCCTGTCCGGCGGACCGGTCAAGGACGCTGTCAGTGGAACCTGGCTCGGTCACGCGGTGCACCCGATGCTCACCGACGTGGTCATCGGCTCGTTCACTGCCGCCTCCGTGCTCGACCTGCTCGCGCCCGGCGACGACGGCCGCGCGTCCGAGCGGCTGATCGCGCTCGGGCTGACCGCCTACCTGCCGACCGCCGTGGCCGGCGCCAACGACTGGGCCGACAGCGAGCCGGTCGACGACGCGGTCCGGAGGGCGGGCCTGGTTCACGCCGCGTCCAACCTGGTCGGCGCGACGTTCTATACCGCGTCGCTGCGCGCCCGCCGGCGCGGGGCGCGCGGCCGCGGTGCGGCGCTCGGTCTCGCCGGCATGGCGGTGATGACGGTCGGCGGCTATCTCGGCGGGCATCTGTCGCTGAACCGGGGGGTGGGGCCCGATCAGACCGTGTTCGACCCGGGGCCGACCGACTGGACCACCGCCGCCGATGCCACGCAGCTTCCCGAGGGCAGGCCGACGCGCGTGGTCGTCGATGAGACGCCGGTGCTGCTCCTGCGCGACGGCGAGCGGATCTTCGCCATCCACGACCGCTGCTCGCACCGGGGCTGCTCGCTCAGCGAGGGCTCGGTGGAGGGCTCGGAGATCGTCTGCGGCTGCCACGGGTCGCGGTTCGATCTGCGCGACGGGGCGGTTCGCGGCGGTCCCGCGACGTCCGCACAGCCGTCCTTCCAGGTGCGGGTGCAGGACGGGCGGGTCGAGGTCCGGCGGCTCCAGCCGGCCTGAGCCTCAGCCCGTGGTCGGGCGCGCGGTTCCGACCGCAGGGGGATGTCGGGGCGGCGGTGGCGCAGTACGGTGGCCGCGTGGTCTCAGACGAGGTCAGGCGGATCGTTCCGGTCGTCGCGGTGGCGGTCGCCGTGGTCGCCGCGCTCGTCGATCCATCGACGCCCGGCGAGCTGCTTTTGATGGCGATCCCGCCGGCCGCGCTGGCGGTCTGGGCGCTCATGCCACGGGCGCCGTTGCCGGTCGTGGCCATCGCGGTGCTCGCGCCGGTGGTGGCCGTCCAGCACAGCGGGCATCACGAGCCGATCATGTTCGCGGCCTCGCTGGTCGGCTTCGTGGTCGCGTGCTGGATCGACTCGCTGGCGGTGGCCGCGGCCCTGGGCCTGCTCGCGGTCGCCGCCCCGATCGTGGTCGGCGCGATCGAGACCTCGGGGAACCTGGGAGTCGGGATCTGGGTCGTCGGGGTCGCCTTCCCCTGGCTGATCGGCCGGGCAATCCACCGCCAGATGCAGCTGGCCGCCGCGCTCGAGGCGACGCGTCGGGAGCTCGCCGAGCAGGCCATGCTCGAGGAACGCCGGCGGATCGCCCGCGACGTGCACGACTTCGTCGGACACGGACTGGCGGCGGTCATGCTCCAGGTGACCAGCGCGAGGCATGTGCTGCGACGCGATCCCGCCGCCGCCGAGGAGGCGCTGCGGGCGGCCGAGGACGTCGGCCGGCGCAGCATGCGCGAGCTGCGGCGGACGGTGGCCTTGTTGCGCAGTGACGATTCCGATGGGGGGATCGCTGCGCCGGTCCCGACGGCGCTCGAAATTCCCGAGCTGGTCGCGGAGGCGCGGGCCGGCGGCCTCGACGTGGTGCTGGACGTGGACGGCGATCTCGCCGGGCTCGAGCCTGGGGTCGGCCTGGCCCTTCACCGGATCGCCCAGGAGGCCCTGGCCAACGCCGCCCGGCACGCGCCGCGCGCGCGGACGGTGCTCGAGATCGGCGTCGGCGAGGTGGAGGCGGTGCTGGTCGCGAACACGGTCGGGCCCGTGACGCCGGTGGCGCCGTCCGCCGACCCCGAGCGGCGCTCGTATGGAGTGATCGGGATGCGGGAGCGGGCCACGGCGCTGGGTGGCGAGCTGAGCGCCGGCCCGACCGTGGACGGGTGGCGGGTGAGCTGCCGGCTGCCGTTGAGGGTGGTCGACGCTTCGTGATCCGGGTCGCGCTCGTCGACGACCAGGCCATCGTGCGCAGCGGCGTGGCCCGGATCCTCTCGCCCGAGGACGGGTTCGAGGTGGTGGCCGAGTGCGTGAACGGCCGCGACGCGGTCGACCGGCTGCCGACGCTGGCCCCCGACGTGGTGCTGATGGACGTCCGGATGCCGGTGATGGACGGCCTCGCGGCCACGCGCGGGTTGCGCGCGATGCCCGCTCTCGAGGAGGTGGCCGTGCTGGTGCTGACCACGTTCGGCGAGGACGAGGTCCTGTGGGGGGCGCTCGAGGCGGGCGCGGCCGGCTTCGTCTTGAAGGACGCGTCGGCCGAGGATCTGATCGCGGCGGTCAGGGCGGTGGCCGGTGGGGCGGCCTGGTTTGACCCCGCGGTCGCGCCGCGGGTGCTGGCCGACTACCGGCGGCGGGTGGCGCCGATCGGGCGCGAGTCG
>DATFDC010000555.1:0-13397 GCA_035252415.1 Solirubrobacteraceae bacterium | reverse complement strand
GTCTCGAAGGTCATGCCCTCGAGTTCCTGGTCGCTGGACCAGGGAATCGACATCGGCATGCAGGACAACCTGTGTGGCGCCAAGGCGGTCGAGGTGGCGATGACCGCCGGGACGATCGTCCAGGAGGGCATCGACGGCTTCGGTCCCGCCGCGCCCGTGCTCAAAGTGTCCAGCGGGCCCTACGCCGGTCGCTACATCTACTACGGGCACGCCAAGCCGGCGCTCGTGCCGGTCGGCACGCAGGTGACCGCCGGCGAGCCGATCGCCGAGGTCGGCTGCGGCCACGTCGGCATATCCGACGCGCCTCATCTGGAGATCGGGATCAGCGACGTCGGCGGGCCGCCGTGCTGCCCCGGCTACCAGGAGACCTCGCCGGCCATGTACGACATCGTGCTGAACCTGTTTCAGACGGCCGGCGGGCACTAGCGCATTCGACCGGGCGCCGGGGGACGAATAGGCCGACGGCCGGAGACGGCGTGAACGCGCCCAGTCAGGCCCGGGGCTGATCCGCGCTGCGCCGCCGGTCAGGGCGCTTACGTGCAGGGGTCAAGGGGGAGCCGGAAACCGCCGATCACAAAAGCGGTGACCCTCGATGAGTCCGATATGCGCCGCCCTCGCACAGGGTGGGGCCTGGTATTGGCGGTCGCGACCGCACTCCTGCTGTTCGCGTCGCCCGCGCACGCGATCATCATGCAGGCCGACGACCAGTTCACCTGCGTGGCGAACGGCGGTGACGTCAGCCCGTTCCTGCGGTCCCATCACGCGACGGTGCTGCGGCTGATCGTGCCCTATCGGGGCCACTCGAATGCGGTCGCCTGCGCGAGCCGAGCGGCCGCCCAGGGCTATCGCGTGTACGTGTCCCTCCAGTACAGCAACGCGTGGAGGCCGGCGAAGGTGGCCGCGTACTTCCGGCGGACCCTGCCGCTGTACTCGCCCTATGCGTGGGCCGTGTCGGTCGGCAACGAGCAGGATCTCGTCCAGGGTGCGCATGCCACCGGCAGGAAGTACCGGGCGGTGTGGAACGCGGTCGAACCAATCCTCGCCCGTACCGCGCCTCAGGCGATCCGCGTGTACGGCGAGACCTCCCCGTTCGGGTTTCGGTTCCTCCTGGAGAGCTTTCAACCTCGCCGCCCCCGGGGCGCCCAGGCGATCGCCTTTCACTGCTATGACGTGAAGAACGGTGGGCTGAGCGTGGTGCCGCAAGTGGCCAAGTGGGCGGCCGGTAAGCACCTTCCCCCTGTGGTGCTCGGAGATGAGCAACTCACCCCGACGCTCGCGGCACCCGTGGCTGAAGCAGGACTCGCCGTCGCGCTGGAACGGGCTGGTGGCTGCGATGAAGGCCCACTCGCCCAACCTGAAGATGGTCAGCTACTACCGCTGGCCGGAGATCGGCGCCCTGTAGCACGGCCGGGGGGCCGGTGCCGGGCCGAGGCCGGATAACCTCGGGGGCGATGTCCAGTCGCGATGGGACTCGGGCGCCGAGGCTGTCGCTCAGGACCTCGGCGGGGACGTTCGATCTGGGCGAGCGCCCCTGGCTGATGGGCATCGTCAACGCGACCCCGGACTCGTTCTCCGATGCCGGGACGCATCGCACGCTTAAGGACCGCGTCGCGCTGGCCGCCGAGTTGCTCGACGCCGGCGCGAAGCTGATCGACATCGGGGGTGAGTCGGGCGTCACCGGGGTGCCGCCGGTGACACCGGAAGAGGAGATCTCCCGGGTGGTGCCGCTGATAGAGCGGGTGGCGGGCGAGCTGGGCGCGCTGGTGTCGGTGGACACCTACAAGCCGGAGGTGGCCCGCGCCGCGGTCGCCGCCGGGGCGGCCATCGTCAACGACGTGAGCGGGCTGCGTGACCCGGGGTTGGCCGACGTCTGCGCCGACACCGGCGCGGGTCTCGTGCTCATGCACACGCGGGCGGCGCCCAAGCAGAAGCTGCTCGACCCGGGGATGGACGGGCGGATGGTGGCCGACGTCGAGAGCTTCCTGAGCGAGCAGATCGCGGTGGCGCTCGAGCGGGGCGTGGCGTTCGAGCAGATCGTGCTCGACCCGGGTCCGGACTTCGGCAAGACGCCGGCCCAGACGGTCGACGTGCTGCGAGCCCTGCCCCGCCTGCATGCGCTCGGGCGACCGCTCCTGCTCGCGGTCTCGCGCAAGGACTTCATCGGCGCGATCACGCTCCGACCGCCGCGGGAGCGGCTGGCCGGGACGCTGGCCGCGGTTGGTTTTGGCGTCGAGGCAGGCGCCCAGATACTGCGCGTCCACGATGTTGCCGAGGTGGCCGATTTCCTCGCCGTGCGCGCCGCGCTGGACGGCGAGGCGTCCGTCGATTCCGGCCTGAACCTGCCCGTGGATCTGCGCCGGGAGCCCCGCTCGAGCGCATCTGGCCGCTAGGTGGTCTAGCCTCAGATGTGAATCGCCGGTCGCTGACGCAACGCGACCGGAGCCCACCGATCCGTCTCGAGGAGGTACCCGTATGTCGATCCTGGACCGTGATGCGCTGGCCGCGAGCCCTCTGGCCGACCTGCACGCGCTGGCGTCCGAGCTCTCAATCGACGGCTACCGCCGTCTGCGCAAGGCCGATCTGATCGACGCGATCATCGCCCGCCAGGGCGGCGAGCCGGCGGATCGCTCCGAGGCCGAGGCCGATGACGATGACGATGAGCGTCCGCCCGCTCGGCGTGGTCGGCGTGGTCGGCGCGGTGGCCGCGGGCGGAGTGGCGCGCGTGAGGAGGACGGAGGCGCGGATTCGCCCGAGGACGCTGCGTCCGAGGACGTGCCGGAGCATGCCGAGGAGGACGAGGAGCCGGGCGAGGCCGCGGCCGGTGCCGGACGCGCCAGGGAAGAGCGCGAGGAGGTGGTCGTCGAGGGCGAGGTTGAGTTGCTGGCCAACGGCTCGGGCTTCCTGCGCGTGAACCCGCCGGAGCCCTCCGAGGACGACGTGTACGTGTCGGCGGCTCAGGTCAAGCGCTGCGAGCTCGTCCCGGGCGACCGGATCTCCGGTCCGCGCCGGCCGCCGCGGCGCTCGGAGCGGTTCGCGTCGCTGATCCGGATCGACACGATCAACGGCCGCCCGGCCGACGAGGTGGCCGACAGCACGCGGTTCGAGGACCTCCCGGCGGCTTTCCCGAGCGAGCGCTTCCGGCTCGGGTCCGACGATCCGACGATCAAGGCGATCGAATGGCTCACGCCGTTCGGACAGGGTTCTCGGGTGACGATCGCCGGCCCGGCTCGCGCCGGCAAGACCGAAGCCCTGCGGCGCCTTGCCGAGGCGCTCGCGGCAGTGTCCGACATCCAGCTCTCGGTGGTGCTGGCCGGCGTCCGGCCCGAGGAGATCGCCGAATGGCAGCTCGGTCCGGTGACCCCGGCGGCCGCGGTCAGCTTCGCCGCGTCGGCCGACGCGCAGGCGCAGACGATCGAGCGCGTGGTCGACCAGGGCCGCCGGCTGGCCGCCCGCGGGTCGCACGCCGTGGTCCTGATCGACACCCTCGGCGGTCTGCAGCCGCACGCCGCTCGCAAGCTGTTGGCCGCGGCGCGCAACGTCGCCGGGGGTGGCTCGCTCACGGTGATCGCCACCGCGCCCGAGCCACTGGGTGGCGAGACCACGGTGATCGCGCTCGATCCGCTGCTGGCCAGCACCGGCCGCTTCCCGGCGGTCGACCTGCTGGCCAGCTGGACGATTCGAGCCGAGCTGCTGGTCGGCGAGGCCGGAGCGGAGGCGATCGCCCGGGCCCGCGTCGAGGCCCTGGAGGCGTAAGCGGATTCAGTACGCGGTGCAGCGCGAGCGGTGGCGGGGGACCGCCTTGTAGCGGGCTTCCCGACCGCGGTGCCAGAGCAGCGAATCGACGTCCGCCTCGCGCGCGCCGGCCCGCTCAGCGGCGATCCGCGCCACGGTGTGCACGGCGCAAGCCCGGATCTCGACCTCCTCGGCCGAGTCGTGCTCGATCAGCTCGCCGCGGTCGATCCGCTCGAGCAGGGCGTCGTCGTAGCCGAGCAGGCCGTCGAGACGCAGCACATGGGGGACCAGGTTGTCGGCGAACATGGTCAGGCGGTCCAGATCGCGGAAGGCGGCCACGCCGGCCCGAGACAGGTCGGCGGCGGCGATCTGGGCGCGCTTGAGGAACGGGATCTCGATCCCGTCGTACTGCGAGGTGTCGGCGAACGACTCCCAGCCGCTCAGGGTCTGCACGAGAGTGACGGCCGAGCTCCCGGCCGCGTCGACCACGTCCGCGAAGCGCCCGTCGTGCTCGTCGCTCACGTGGCGGCCGAGGTCGTTGAGGCTGTCGGCGAACAGGGCCATCAGCTCATGGTCGGGGTCCTGTCTCAGGGTCCCGGCGATTTCGACCGCGTCGATGTCGGCCAGGCGGGCCGCCGACCAGGAGCCATGGGTCTTGTATCGCTCGGTCAGGGCGGTGGCGATCGTGAAGTAGCCGGAGCGCCCGCCCGGCTTGCGCAGGGTGGGGAACCAGCCTGAGCCGAAGTTGATCGCGTCGAGCGTGAGCCAGTAGGCGGCCAGCTCTTCACGCGGCGCCTCGGTTAGATGGGCCTGCGGATCAGGGCCGGACACCGGCACGTCGATCGGCAGCGTGCCCACGTAGCCGGGGATGCGCTCGTAGTCGATCCGGACGTGCGTGGCGCGTCCGGCGACCTGCTCGCAGGCGGCCCGGAGATCGGCGAGGAGGTCCGGCACGCCCGGAAGCGTTCCAGAAGGCGACGACCTGTGTCCCCGCTACCGTTGGACGGGTCCGATGACAGACACCGCGAGCGAGCTTGAAACCCTGCTCTCCGGGCTCAACGAGCCCCAGCGAGAGGCCGTCAGCTATGGCGACGGACCACTGCTGATCCTGGCCGGCGCCGGCTCGGGCAAGACCCGGGTCCTCACCCATCGGATCGCCTACCTGGTCGCCACCGACCGGGCCAAGCCCAACGAGATCCTGGCCATCACGTTCACGAACAAGGCGGCGGGGGAGATGCGCGACCGGGCTGAGTTGCTGGTCGGGCGCCGGATCCGCGCGATGTGGGTCATGACGTTTCACGCAGCCTGCGCCCGGATGCTGCGCGCCCATGCCGACAAGCTCGGGTACACCCGCCGGTTCACGATCTACGACCAGGCCGACGCCCGCCGGCTGATCAAGCGCTGCCTGGACGATCTGGGGATCGATCCCAAGCGCTTCACGCCTTCGGCGATCCACAACCAGATCTCCGACGCCAAGAACCGGCTCCGGGACGCGGATGCCTACGGGCACATGGTCGGGTCGTACTTCGAGCAGACGGTGGCTGACGTGTACCGGGCGTATCAGCGGGAGCTGCATCGGGCGAACTCGATGGACTTCGACGACCTGCTCGTCAACGCGGTCAACGTTCTGCAGCTGTTCCAGGAGGTCCGCGACCAGTACGCCACCGGCTTCCGACACGTGCTGGTCGACGAGTACCAGGACACCAACCACGCCCAGTACCGCTGGCTGCAGCTGCTGGCCGAGGAGCGGCGCAACCTGATGGTGGTGGGGGACGACGCCCAGTGCCTGGTCGCGGGGACGCGGGTCACGATGGCCGACGGATCTTTGTTGCCGATCGAGGAGGTCGGCGTGGGGGATTTGGTGCTGTCCGGATGGGGTGGGGGATCGTTCGGACCCGCTTCGGTGATGCGCGTCCATCGGTCGCGGCGGGGCGATGGCGTGGCGATCACGCTGCGCTCGGGGCGGCGGCTGATCAGCACGCCCGAGCACACGCACTTCGCCGGGAGGGCGCCGGCGGTGGCGCGCGCGGTCGAGTTTGCCGGCGCAGGGCTGCAAAACTCGCAAAACCCCGCGCCCGCTCTGGACCTTGGCGACATAAGCATGGAGAGCATGCTTATGTCGCGGCGACGGATCGGGGTCGGGGATTTTGGTGCGTTTTACATGGGGCGCGCCGGGTGGTCTCACGCGCGGCTCGGCGCGGACGGTGGCGCGTTGCCGTTCGTGCCGGCGGCGCTCGTGCGCCCCGGCATGGTCATGTTCGACGGGCACGGTGGCTACGACGTGGTGGACCGAGTCGAGCGCGTGGCCATCGATGCGGACGTCTACGACCTGGACATCGAGCGCACGCACAACTTCGTCGCGAACGGGATCGTCACCCACAACTCGATCTACGGCTTCCGGGGCGCGGACATCCGGAACATCCTGGAGTTCGAGGACACGTTCCCGGACGCGCACGTGGTCAAGCTCGAGCAGAACTACCGCTCGACCCAGACCATCCTGGACGCGGCCAACTCGGTGATCCGCAACAACCGGGCCCAGAAGCCCAAGTCGCTGTGGACCGAGCTCGGCCAGGGCGACCCGATCAAGGTGCGCGAGCTCGAGGACGAGCACGCCGAGGCCCGGTACGTGAGCGGCGAGGTCCAGCGCCTGCTCGACGAGGGGATCTCGCGGGCCGAGATCGCGGTCTTCTACCGGACCAACGCCCAGTCGCGCGTGCTCCAGGACACGCTGGTCCGGGCGGACGTCCCCTATCAGGTGATCGGCGGGACCAAGTTCTACGAGCGGGCGGAGATCAAGGACGCGATCGCGTATCTGACCACGCTGGTCAACCCGCAGGACGCCGGCGCGTTCACCCGGATCGTCAATTCGCCGCGGCGGGGGATCGGCTCGACCTCGATGTCGCGCCTGCTCTCCTACACGAACACCACCGGCACCTCGATCTGGGAGGCGGCCTCCGAGCCAGACCAGGTGGCGGGTCTGGGTGCGCCCGCGCTCAAGGCGTTCAGACGGTTCATGGCCACGATGCACGTGCTCCGCGAGCGGGCGGAGACGAACCCGCCGATCGCATCGCTGCTCAAGGAGATGTTGCAGGAGACCGGCTACCTCGAGGCGCTCGAGGCCGAGCGCACGATCGAGGCCCAGGGACGGATCGAGAACCTCGACGAGTTGGTCAACGTGGCCGTCGAGTACGACACTGCGGTATCCGCTGGCGCGGATACCGGGGGAGAATCCGCTGACGCGGATTCTCCCGGCGGGGCGGATTCTCCCGGCGGCGCGGATTCTCCCGGGACCGGCAGCCTGGCGGACTTCCTCCAGCAGGTGGCGCTGATCTCCGACGCCGACGATCGCAGCGACGACCAGGGCCTGGTCACCTTGATGACCCTGCACAACGCCAAGGGCCTCGAATACCCGATCGTGTTCATGATCGGCTGTGAGGAGGGCGTGTTCCCGCACTCGCGGGCGCTCGACGAGGGCGGCCTCGAAGAGGAGCGGCGGCTCTGCTACGTGGGGATCACGCGCGCCCAGCGTGACCTGTACCTGACTTACGCCCGGACCCGCAACGTGTTCGGCGCGCGGAACTTCGGCGCGCCCAGCCGGTTCATCTCCGAGATTCCCGCGGAGCTGACCGACCGCGACGCGCAGCAGCCCCGAGGACTGGCCGGGATCCGCGCCCGGGCCACTTCGTGGGCGCGCAGCGTCGACGACGGGCCGTCGTGGGACGCGACGCAGACGCCGGCGGCGCCGAGCTTCCGGCTCGGCGAGGACGTCACCCACCCGAAGTTCGGCGAGGGCGTGGTGACCGGTCTCGAGCCCGGCGGGATCGTGGTCATCCGCTTCAGCCGTGACGGGTCGGAGCGCAAGATGGTCGCGGACCTGGCGCCGATCACGAGGCGGTAGCCCGGGCGGATCGATTAGGGTCCCCGCCCGAACCATGAGCGCCACGATCATCGACGGGAAGGAAGTCGCCGCCCGCGTCCGCGCCGAGGTGGCGCAGGAGGTCGCCGAGCTGCGCGAGCGCACGGGGCGCACGCCCGGGCTGGCCACGATCCTGGTCGGCGACGATCCGGCCTCCGAGGTCTACGTGCGCAACAAGCGCAAGGCCTGCACCGAGGCGGGGATTGGCGATCACCATCAGCACCTGCCCGCCGACGCGAGCCAGGATGACGTCGCGTCGGTGATCGAGCAGGCCAACGCCAACCCCGAGGTGAGCGGCATCCTGCTCCAGCTTCCGGTCCCCAAGGGGCTGAACGGGAAGGAGCTCACCGCGTTGATCTCGGCCGACAAGGATGTCGACGGTCTGACCCACGTGAGCGCGGGGCGCCTGATGCAGGGTGCCCCGGGACTGCGGCCGTGCACACCGCTCGGGGTGATCGAGCTGCTCGACGCCCACGACGTGGCGCTTAAGGGCGCCGAGGCGGTCGTGGTGGGACGGTCGGACCTGGTCGGGAAGCCGGTGGCGTTCCTTCTGCTCGAGCGCCACGCCACCGTGACCATCTGCCATTCGCGGACCCGCGACCTGCCCGCCGTGTGCTCGCGGGCGGACGTGCTGATCGCCGCGGTGGGACGGGCCGAGATGATCGGCGCCGACTTCGTGAAACCGGGGGCGGCGGTGATCGACGTGGGGATCAACCGCACCGAGGACGGGCTCAAAGGCGATGTGCAGTTCGAGGCCGCGGCCGCAAAAGCCGGGCTAATCACGCCGGTCCCCGGCGGGGTCGGGCCGATGACCATCGCGATGCTGCTGCGCAACACGGTCACGGCGGCCAAGCTCCAGTCGTGAGCGAGCCGGGCAGGAGAAGGACGCCCGGTCGCGAACCAGTAACCGTGGAGGACCAGATCCGCCGACTGCACCTCGAGCGGTTCTCGCGCGAGGACTGGGTTCTCAGCGGGGTGGCGGTCGCGCTCGTGCTCGATCTGCTGGTGCTCCCGTGGTTCTCGTTCGGCGCGACGATCAGCGTCGGTTCGGCCACGGTGTCGATCGGCGGCTCGCTCACCGGAGTCGACGCGCCGGACGCGTGGCTCGGCGTGCTGGCGCTGCTGGCCGGTATGTTCCTGATCGCCGATCTCGGCTTTGAGCGGCTCTCTCCGCAGACTCGGCTGCCGTCGATCGCCTCCGACCGCGAGACGACCCGGTTCGTGCTGGCCTGCGTGGCGGCGGGCCTGATCGCCTTCAAGTTCATCCTTCACCTGGGGCGGTTCGGCGAGCTCGCCCTGGGGTTCTGGCTCGCCGTGCTACTGGTCGGGGCGCTCGTGGCGATAACCAGGCGGGGTCGCCTCCTCCAGACGTCGCCACCGGTCGCCGAGCCGGCGCCTGAGCCTGGCTCGTCTGCCTGATGGATCTCGACCCAGGGCGGCTTCGGCGCGGCGAGCTGCTCGCCGGGACCGGCGCGGTGCTGCTGCTCGTGTTCCTGCTGGCGGGCAAGTGGTACGGGCACGGGGGCGCGGCCCGCACGGGCTGGGAGGCCCTGACCGGTCTGCGCTGGCTGCTCTTGGTCACGATCGCCGCGGCCCTCGCGCTGGTGGCGGCCCAGGTCACCCGCCGCTCACCGGCGATCCCGGTCACGCTGAGCCTGATCGTCGCCCTGCTCGGCCCGATCACGGTGCTGGCGCTCATCTACCGCGTGCTGATCAACTCGCCGGCCCACGAGCAGGCCGGCGCGTATCTGGGCCTGCTGTTCGCGATTGGCCTGGCCTACGGCGGCTATCTGTCGCTCCGGGAGGAGGGGATCGCCCGGCGGGATGCCCCGAGCGAGATCCCGGTCGTCCGGCCGAGCGCCGAGAACCACACCTAGAATTGCCCGAGACATGCTCGATCGCGAACAGGTTCTCCATGTGGCCCGGCTCGCCCGGCTCGAGCTGACCGACGACGAGGTCGACCGGATGGCCGATGAGCTGTCCAAGGTGCTCGACCACATCGAGGCGATCCGCGAGCTCGACCTGGAGGGGGTACCGCCCACCTCGCACGTGATCGACGTGACCAACGTCCTCCGGGCGGACGAGCCGACGCCGTCGCTGCCCCGCGAGGCGATCCTGGCGGCGGCTCCCGAACGCCTGAACGACGGGTTCGGCGTCCCCAGCCCCGGCGCGGCGTGAGCGAGCTGATCGACCTCACCGCGGCCCAGGCGGCCGAGCGCATCCGTGCCGGGGAGGTCGCGGCCGCCGACCTGTTCGAGGCCTACCGGGAACGCGCGGCGAAAGACGAGCTCAACGCTTTCACCTGGGTCGCCGAATCGGCTCCGAGTCCCAACGGCGAGGCGACCGCCCCGCTGGGTGGAGTTCCGGTCGCGGTCAAGGACCTGTTCTGCACCGAGGGCGTCCCTAGCCAGGCCGGCTCGAAGATCCTCGAGGGTTACCGCCCGCCCTACACCGCGACGGTGGTGGCCAAGCTCGCCGAGGCGGGCGCGCCGCTGCTCGGCAAGACCAACCAGGACGAGTTCGCGATGGGCTCCTCGAACGAGAACTCGGCGTTCGGGCCGGTGCTGAACCCATGGGATCGCAAGCGGGTCCCCGGCGGCTCCTCGGGCGGGAGCGCCGCGGCCGTGGCCGCCGGACTGGCGCCCTGGGCGATCGGCACCGACACCGGCGGCTCGATCCGCCAGCCCGCCGCGCTGTGCGGGATCGTCGGGCTCAAGCCCACCTACGGCGCTTGTTCGCGCTACGGGATGATCGCGTTTGCCTCCTCGCTCGATCAGGCCGGCCCGTTCACGCGAGACGTGACCGACGCCGCCCTGCTCTTTCGCCACATGGTCGGACGGGACCCTCGCGACTCGACCTCGCTCGATTACCCCAGCGAGATCGATCTTCCGAAACGCGAGGACCTAAAGGGCCTAAGGCTCGGGGTGCCCGAGGACCTGACCGGCTCGGCGGGTGGCATCGAGCCGGGGGTGCGGGAGAGCTTTGAGGCGACGATCAAGCTGGCCGAGAGCCTGGGCGCCTCGATCGAGCCGTGCCGGCTGCCCCATGCGCCCCAGGCCCTGTCGGCCTACTACATCATTGCCCCGGCCGAGGCCTCGGCCAACCTGGCCCGGTTCGACGGCGTCCGCTACGGGCTCCGGGTCGACGGCGACAAGGACCTGATCACGATGTACAGCCGCACCCGAGAGGTCGGGTTCGGAGCCGAGGTCAAGCGACGGGTCATGCTCGGCACCTACGCGCTCTCGAGCGGCTACTACGACGCGTACTACGGCACCGCCCAGAAGGTGCGCACGAAGATCGCCGAGGACTTCCGCAGCGCGTTCGAGCAGTTCGACTTCATCGTCACCCCGACCAGCCCGTGCACCGCGTTCGAGCTGGGGGCCAAGCTGGACGACCCGCTGGCCATGTACCTGAACGACTTCCTGGCCGTGCCGATGTCGCTGGCCGGGATCGCCGCGATCTCGATCCCCTCGGGTCTGAGCGAGGGCCTGCCGGTCGGGTTCCAGCTCGCGGGGCCGGCGTTCAGCGAGAGCCGGCTGCTCGACGCCGCCTACGCGCTCGAGGGAGCCATCAACTTCGACGGAAGGGCGGCGCGGCAATGAACGCCGTGGAATACGAGCCGGTGATCGGGCTGGAGATCCACGTCCAGCTGAGCACCCGGACCAAGATGTTCTGCGGCTGCGAGCTGTCGTTCAACGATCCGCCGAACATCCACACCTGCCCGACCTGCCTGGGGCTGCCAGGCGCGCTGCCGGTGGCCAACGAGCACGCGATCCACTTCGCGATCATGATCGGGCTGGCCCTGGGCTGCGAGATCGCCGAGCGCTCGCTGTTCCACCGCAAGAACTACTTCTATCCCGACTCGCCCAAGGCCTACCAGATCTCCCAGTACGACGTGCCCCTGTGCCTGGGCGGGCACCTGGGCGACGTGCGCATCCACCGCGTGCACCTCGAGGAGGACGCGGCCAAGCTCAACCATCTCGGCAAGAGCGGCCGGATCCACGGCTCGGACCGCAGCTGGGTGGACTTCAACCGCTGCGGCACGCCGCTGGTCGAGATCGTCACGGAGCCCGACATGCACTCGGCCGAGCAGGCCCGCGAATGGCTGATCCTGCTGCGGACGACGCTGCGCCAGCTCGGCGTCTCGGACGTCGACATGTCCCAGGGTTCGTTGCGCTGCGATGCCAACGTGTCGATCCGGCCGGCCGGGTCGAGCGAGCTCGGGACCAAGACCGAGCTCAAGAACATGAACTCGTTCGCGTTCGTGGCGAAGGGGATCGACGCTGAGATCGAGCGCCAGAAGCGCCTGCTCGACGCGGGCCAGCCGGTCTTCCAGGAGACCCTGCACTTCGATCCGGTCACCGGCAGCCTCACGCCGCTGCGCTCCAAGGAGGAGGCGCACGACTACCGGTACTTCCCCGAGCCCGACCTCGTGCCGCTGCTGGCCACCGAGGAGATGCTCGCCGCCGCTCGGGCCGCGCTGCCCGCCGAGTTGCCGGCCGAGCGGGCCATCCGCTTCGAGCAGGAGCTTGGCCTGCACGCCGACACGGCCCGGCTGTTCGCGTTCCGGGCGGAGCTCGGCGACTACTTCGAGCAGGCGCTGGCCGCCGCCGGCGCGAACGGCGGGTCCGAGCTCGAGCCGGCCGAGCTGTCGAATTGGATCGGGCCGCTGGTCGAGCGGATCGGCTCAGACGCCGACCCGGCGAGCAGCAACGTGACCCCGGAGAGCCTGGCCACGCTGGCCACGATGGTCAAGGCCAAGGAGGTCAGCCGCGACGCCGCCCGGGAGGTGCTCACGCTTCTGGTGCAGGAGGGCGGCGACCCCCGCCAGATCGTCGAACGGGAGGGCCTTGGCGCGATCACGGCCGAGGACGACGGCCTGGGCGAGATCGTCGATCGGGCGATCGCCGCTGACCCCGACGCGGCCGAGAAGGTCCGCGCGGGCAATATGAAGGCGATCGGCCCGCTGGTCGGCTACGTGATGCGCGAGACCAAGGGTCGCGCGGACGGTGGCGAGATCACCCGCCTGATTCGGGAAAAGCTGGCTGGCTAGCTGTCGAGTCGGCGCGAAAGCCGGCGCACCACGAACCCGGCGGCGAGCAGGGTCCCGCCTCCGGCCACGAGCAGAACCACGTCAAGCCCCGTGAACGGCAGCGTGCCCGACGAGGTCGTCCCCGTCGTCACGGTGGTCGGTGCGCAGTTGTTGTAGGTCTGACACGAGGACGAGCCGGCCGCCATCGCTGCCGTGGGCGCCAACACAGCGAGAGCGAGCACTCCGAGAACCCCTACCAGCGCTGAAATGCGTTTCATGAATCCCTTCGATCGTCGCGGAACCCCAAGAGGTCGTGAATCGTACATGAACCTGCCGACACCGCACAAGTTGTATCCAAAGCGACAGAATCCTCTAACCGAAATATGGGTCATTAGCAGGCCAATTCGCGGTCTGACTCAGAACGGGCGTACCAGGAGCTGGAGCGCCGCCGCAGGGCTCAGCGGCTGGGTTGCGTCGACGTCCGCAAGGGCATGGGCGATCAGCTCGTTGTGGGGGTCGAGCGAGGCAGCGGTTCGGTAATCCCGGCGCGCCTGCGTGCGGTCCCCCAGCGCCGAGGCGGCCAGCCCCGCTCCGAACCACGCATACCACCCGTCGGGGTCTCGTGAGATGACCTCCTGGAAGCGGTTACGGGCGGCCCCGTAGCTGCGGCTGGCCAGAGCGATAGTGCCGGCGAGACGGCCCGGATCGGGACTCAAG